>QHYF01000269.1 GCA_003224075.1 Acidobacteriota bacterium | reverse complement strand
AGAAGTGAAGACGGGCGACCTGCTCGCGATTTGGGCCACGGGCGCGTATGGAATGAGCCAAGCTTCAAACTACAACGCGCGACGCAGGCCAGCGGAAGTTTTCGTGGAAGGGAACCGATTGCGGCTAATTCGCCGGCGTGAAACGCAGGAGGATTTACTCCGAGCAGATGTACTAGGCTAGTTTTTATAAGAGGAGGCGTTTCATGAATTTCTCTGTATCAGGAAAGAATA
>QHYF01000268.1 GCA_003224075.1 Acidobacteriota bacterium | reverse complement strand
AAGGGAATAAGCAGTGGAGCCCGTGGGGCTGGCCACGATCAACCCGTCGGCGCGGTAGCGGCAGACAAACTCGGAGTTGATGATCAGATGCAGCTCGATCATTCGAGCCAGCGCGCCCTTATTGATCACTGCATCATTCAGCGCCGATTGATTTTCGATTACTGACCCAGCGCGCTCGAGTTGGACCTGCAGCATGACGCGCTGGCCGACCGAAGAACGGCCAGTGAGAGTGTCCTCGAGCGCGGGATACAATTCGTCGAGAGTAAAGCTGGTGAGAAAGCCAAGACTCCCCATGTTGATGGGTAAGATCGGAATACTACGTGATGCAGCCAGACGCGCGGCGGCAAGCATGGTGCCGTCGCCTCCGAGAACGAGCAGGAGTTGGGAAGAGTCGGCCACATATTGACGGGTTCGACCTTTCGAAGTATCCGGCAATGAGCTGGCTGTCTCTTCGTCATAGACGGCCGAGACTCCTCGCGCTTCGAGCCATTTCAGCAACGGCGGAACGACGACGGAGAGGTGTTGACGGCGGGGGCGAGAAATGATGCCAACGGTTTGAAGAGGCTGTCCGGGGTGCATGTGCGCCTGCGATTCTACTCCAGGGTCTTTTTGCGTGCGTGGAGAAAATACTCCTGATTCCCTTCGGCTCCCCGGAGGCGGCTCGCGTGGACTGCAAGGGATTCGAAGCCGGCGAATTCTACGTACTCGCGCACGGTCAGGATCGCTTTCTCGTGGAGTTTTTGGTCTTTCACGATGCCGCCAGGGGCAATCTCTTCGCGGCGCAATTCGAATTGCGGCTTGATGAGGATGAGAAACACGGCGCCGGGTTTTGCCAGGTCTTTGGCTGGTACGATCACCTTGCGGACGGAAATGAAGGAGACATCGATGGCGACAAGATCGACGCGTTCGCAGATTTCCTGGGCGCGCAGCTCACGAGCATTTCGGGCAATTCGAATGACTCGAGGATCCTGGCGCAGTCGCCAATCGAGCTGATCCACGTTCACATCAACCGCGTACACCCGCGTTGCTCCATGTTGCAGAAGGCAGTCCGTGAAGCCACCGGTCGAAGAGCCGATATCGAGGCAAACAAATCCCCGGGGATCGATCACAAAGTCTTCCAATGCGCCTTCCAGCTTGAGGCCCGCGCGGCTAACGAACTTCGGCGCTCGGCCGGCCACCACGATGCGCGCATCTTCAGGGACGGACATACCGGCCTTCTCCGCACGTTTGCCGTCTGCTTGAACTTCGCCCGCAAGTATCATGGCCAACGCTTTCTGCAGAGATTCGGCGAGACCGCGTTCGACGAGGAGAAGATCGAGCCGCTTGCGACGTGCCTTTGGTTTCATGAGGCGTTCGAATGTCTAAGCGCGGCGCAGCACGAGAAATTCCGCAATCTCCCTAAGGCGCGAAGCGCGCTCGGCGTACGGAATGAGTTCGGCGATCGCTTTAGTCGCGAGATCTTTGGCAATCTCGTGAGAGCGTTCCAGCCCGAAAACAGACGGATAGGTGGCCTTTTGCTGTGCCATGTCTTTTCCCGCGGTCTTGCCAAGCGCGGCGGAGGATTCCTCGACATCCAGAATGTCGTCGGTGACCTGAAAGGCCCAGCCGATGGTTTCGCCAAAGCGGCGCAGGCGCGTGACATCTTCGGGGCCGGCCCCCGCGCACAAGGCACCGGCGGTGATGGAAGCGCGAATAAGCGCGGCAGTTTTGGAACGGTGAATGTACTCGAGGGTCTGCGGATCGACGCGTTTGCCTTCGGCCTCCACGTCAGCGACCTGACCACCGACCATTCCATTGATTGTGCCAGCGGCGGAGGCAACTTCGCTGAGGATGGAGACGCACCGCTCGGAAGGGACGAGAGTAGCGCTGATGGTTTCGAAGGCTAGCGTTAAAAGGGCGTCGCCCGCGAGGATGGCAAGAGCTTCTCCAAATTTCTTGTGACAAGTCGGTTTGCCCCGGCGGACGTCGTCATTGTCGAGCGCGGGCAAATCATCGTGTATCAAGGAGTATGTGTGGATGAATTCGAGGGCGCAAGCCGGATGGAGCGCGGGTGTGACATCGCTGGTGAAAATACGCGCGGTCTCAAGACAGAGAATGGGCCGGATGCGCTTTCCACCAGCGAACACGCTGTAGCGCATAGCCGTATGCACGGATGAGGGCGGGGCGGTCTGCGCCGGCAGCAGGCGTTCGAGAGCAGCGTCAACGACCAAGCGGTCTTCTTCGAAAAATGGGGGGAGCTTCATCGGGGGAGGGGAACAGCGCGCTCCCGTCTGCAGAAGCGCCTCACGATTCAGACTCCTTGAGGAGAATCTCGACGCGTCCTTCCGCCTCTTCCAACTGCTTCTGGCACTCGCGTGAAAGCGCTACGCCTTCTTCGAAAAGCTTCATGGCGTCATCCAGCGAGAGTTGCGGGCTCTCCAGGCGGCGGACGACTTCTTCGAGGCGGGCAAGGGAGCGCTCGAAATCTGGCTTCTTGGGCGGTTCAGGCTTTTTGGGGGAAGGTGAAATCACGCGATCGGCCTCGGATCCTTTGGAGACGCTTATTTCTGGCAACGTGCGCAACAGTATGTTGACCGGCTACCCTGCGCAATGCGACGGATCGGAGCTGCGCAGCGGTGGCAGGGTTTTCCTTCACGGCCGTAGGCGCGAAGAATGGTTTCCAGTCCCTGGAACCACCACGCGGGATCGCGAAAGTCGGGCGCCGGATGCAAACAGCATTCTAAGACACGCCCGAGAACGGACACAATTGCTTTGTGCAGGCGGAGCGCTTCCCGCGGTTTCAGTCTGTTGGCCCGGCGACGCGGATCGAGCTGCGCGTGCCAGAGCGCTTCGCAAGAATAAATATTGCCGATCCCCGCCACGCGCGTTTGATCCAGCAAGAACTCTTTCAAGGGACGTTTTGACGCCGCGAGCAATTTGCGCAATCGGCTGGCGGTGAAATCAGGCGAGAGCGCGTCGACTCCCAATGCCGCGAGCCCCGGGCATTCCTCTCCGGATTCCCAGGCGTGGACGCGACCAAAGTGGCGGCGGTCGGCGAATCCGAGGACACCGTTCCCGAACTCCAGGGCAAGATCGACGTGAACAGCGTTTTCACCTTGGTTGGCGCGTTCGAGGAACTCCTTGGCGTTCGAAAACCAAAGAAGTTGGCCATCGAGCCGGAAATGCATGGTGAGAAGGCCACTGTCGAGATGAAGAAGAACATATTTCCCCTTGCGGCCAACGGTTCGAATGCGTCGGCCCTGGGCGAACCGCGCAAGATGCGAGGCGGCCTGTGGCTTGGTTGCGATGGGATGCAAGACGTGGACGAAGCGGATCCGACGATTTTGAACGAGCGGACCAAGCGTTCGCACGACAGCTTCTACTTCTGGCAGCTCAGGCATGAGGGCGGCGGAGAATCAAGACCCTGGCTTGAGGGTAAGGGTATGTTTTCTATCGTTCGCTTCGGCAGCGTCGCTGAACGGGGCGAAAATGGGCTTTCCGTCATACCAGTAGGAAAACTGGTCGGAATAGTGGCTGCTGCCCGGCTGTCCGGATTGTCCTGCGGGGATCAGGAGAATCGATTCATCCCAATTTGCGGGGTTAGCCACAAAGCGCATCGCGGGCCCATGAGTCCTTGTGGCCGCACGCACGCTATAAACGGTCCCCGATTGGGGCTTGTCCGTGATGCTCAGAAAACTCTTCAGAAGGCCTTCACGCCCGATAGCGTGAAGCATGTTCAGGGAGTTGAAGTTTTTCCAGGCCCAATCCTCCATCCGCTGACTCTTGCTTTGCTCGGCCAGCCTGGTCACGGCAGTATCGGCAGCGGCGGCGAGCAATTCGTCATAGTTTTTGTAGGCCACGGGCAGCCACTTGGCTGGGCGGTCGGTGAGGGTTTTCTGTAGGAACGTGGTGCTGCGCCACTGATAAAGATTCGTGCCTTGACCGAGGAATGGCTGGAGAAGTAAATCAATGGCGGCCCGGCGCGTGGCATGGAGAAATGAAACTTCCGGGGAATTGGCATCCGCAATGCCGTTCCAATCCTTCAAGCCTTCGATCAGCTTTTGCGCGCGTGGGTCCTTTGGCTTCGCCGTTTTGGCGGCGGCTGACAATTGATCGGCAAGAAAAACGTGGGGATAGCTGTAGGTATCGGTCTGCACTTTCAGCATGTCTTCGGGACGCAAATCGTGCCGGTCGTGGAGAAGATCGTATACGCGAGCGGTGCGGTACGGCTCTTCCCATCGGTCGGTCAGGTAGGGCTTGTAATTTGGCCCCACCACACGCGCGTTGGCTGTGACTATCAATCCGGTTTCCGGGTTGAGCGCCTGCGGGAGCTGGTCAAATGGGATGTAGCCGGTCCACTCATAGTCATCAGTGTCTCCGGGAACCGGCACTTCGCCGTGCCGCTTCTTTCGAATTGGCACCCGCGCGGCCATGATGTATCCGATGTTGCCGTCAACATCGGCGTACACCGCGTTCTGCCCCGGGCCCCACACGCGCTTCATGGTGTCACGAAATTCTTTCCAGTTTCGTGCTTTGCCAAGCCAGGTATAGCTGTTGGCGAGCCCGCCCGGCTCGGTAGCAGTCCAGCGCAAGGCGTAGGCCTTGTCGCCTTCACGAAGCACGACCGGGCCGTGGCGGGTCACGGTGACTTTGAAGTGTTCATCAGGCTCTCCCTTGACGCGAATCGTTTCGTCAAAGATTTGCGCCTTTGTCCAGGCGCCTTTTGCGCGGTACTCATCGGGGAGGGCTGGATTGAACGTCTCGACATAGAGGTCCTGAACGTCTGCACCACTGTTAGTGAAGCCCCAGGCAATGCGGTCGTTATGACCGATGACAACCATCGGCGCCCCAGGCAACGCCAAGCCCTTGACGTTCCAGCCGGGTGCGGTGAGGTGAATTTCGTACCAGATTGGCGGAATCCAAAGATCGAGATGGGTGTCATTGGCCAGCAAAGGCTTGCCAGTGGCAGTATGCGTGCCACTCACAACCCAATTGTTGCTGCCAAGGCCCTGGCGAATCTCGTTCGGCAATTCCCCGAAAAATTGTTGGACGGATTGTGAGAGAGCAGTGGAAAGATCCGGAACGGCCTCGGGAGTGGCGCTGGAGTTGGGACCGCCAAGGCCAGCTTTGAGAACCGTATCCGGTTGCAGGTCGTCGTCATCATCTTCATCGCCGGAGCCGGCGGCGGAACGCTGGGAGCCGTCATTGGGGACATTGGGATCACCGACGACGAAATGGTCCATCGCGGCGTCTGCGGAAAAGAGGTCTTTTGCGCGGTCGGCTCCCGCGCGTCCCGTGACTTTGGCGCGATTCAATTCTCTTTCCCAGGTGTCCGTCAGAGTTCGATACATGTAAGCGGAAATCACCAGCGTATCGGACGGCCGCCAGGGCTGCGGCTTGTAGCGGAGGAGTGAAAATTCAAAGGGAAGATTTTTCTCGTGCTGGCCGATGAATTCGTTTATGCCGCGCGCATAAGCTTCCAGTATTTTGCGGGGTTCCGGTTCGAGAAGTGTGGCATCGCGTTCCGCCGCGCGGTTGAAACCGTAAGTGCGAAACTGTTTGTCAATGGGAAGGGTCATGGGGCCCAGAATCTCAGAAAGCTGGCCGCGCGCGGCACGGCGGAGCAGATCCATTTGCCAGAGGCGGTCCTGCGCCATGACGTAGCCCTGCGCTTCGGCAAGGTCTTCCACCGACGCTGCGCGAATGTGCGGCACGCCCCAGCGGTCACGGTCAACGGTGATCTCCTGCTGGAGACCGGACAGGGAAGCAGTGCCGTCGATCTGCGGCAGCGGGCGGTGGATAAACCACCAAGCCACCGACCCGGTAATAACCACAACAATGGCGACAACCCAAAAAAGGATTCGGAGAATGGTTCGCAAGGTCAATCCCACCCGATTGGCGCAAAAATTGAGTGTAGAGGAGCCCCTTCGCGCACGCAACCGAGCAAAATGCAAATGTGCGATGAGATCCCGTTATTTCAGACGCTCCGATCGTGAGCTGGTTCCATCCGGAAAGGTGACGTAACTACTTCTTTGCGGACTGGGGAGCAGGCTTAAGGTCAGCGGCTGACTTTTGGACGTCGGTGACGGCCGAAGCGTCTAATTCGTAGAGAGCAGGTTCGTTCTCCCGCTTTGCGACATACGCGGCCCCATTCTTCGAGATGCTCACCTTTTCGATGCGCTTGCCGTCATTGGAGGTCACGGTGAGGTCCAGGACTGCTGATGTGAATCCGCTGTCCACAAACTTACTCGCGGATAGATCACGAATCTTGTCGATGAGTGACCTGACGCTGTTTTCTTCCATCTTTGTGCCGTTGGACCACCAATCGCTGTCGCTGCGGAGCAGGAAGAGGCCCTTTGAACCATCGTGGACCTCCACTTTGTCCGGATCGGCAAAGCCGAAATCAAAAAGCTTCTTGTTCCTGAAGTCGTCGAGTTTTTTCCCCAGTCCTGTTCCGAG
>QHYF01000252.1 GCA_003224075.1 Acidobacteriota bacterium | reverse complement strand
TCGGCACCATTTCCGCCAACAACGACAAGCAAATCGGCGGCATCATCGCCGAAGCCATGAAGAAGGTCGGGAAAGATGGCGTCATCACCGTCGAGGAATCCAAGACGATGGAAACGACCCTCGAAGTCGTGGAAGGCATGCAGTTCGACCGCGGCTACCTCTCCCCCTATTTCATCACCGATCCCGAGCGCATGGAATGCGTGCTCGAAGACGTCCGCATCCTCATCCACGAAAAGAAAATCAGCTCGATGAAGGATCTGCTCCCCTTGCTCGAGCAGACCGCCAAGATGGGCAAGCCCCTCTTGATCGTCGCGGAAGACGTCGAAGGCGAAGCCCTCGCGACCCTCGTGGTGAACAAGCTCCGCGGCACGCTGCAGTGCGCCTCCGTCAAGGCCCCGGGCTTTGGCGACCGCCGTAAGGCTATGCTCGAAGACATCGCCACCCTCACCGGCGGCAAGGCCATCACTGAAGACCTCGGCATCAAGCTCGAGAACGTGAAGCTTGAGGACCTCGGCCGCGCCAAGAAGATCACCATCGACAAGGACAACACCACGATCATCGAAGGTGCCGGCAAGTCCGCAGACATCGAAGGCCGTGTCAAGCAAATCCGCCAGCAGATCGAAAACACCACCAGCGATTACGACAAGGAAAAGCTCCAGGAGCGCCTTGCCAAGCTCGTCGGCGGCGTCGCCGTCATTAAAGTCGGCGCAGCCACCGAAACCGAGCTGAAGGAAAAGAAGGCGCGTGTCGAAGATGCCATGCACGCCACCCGCGCGGCTGTCGAGGAAGGCATTGTCCCCGGCGGCGGCTCGGCGCTGCTTCGCTGCATCGCCGCGGTCGAGAAGCTCAAGCTCCACGATGACGAAGCCGTTGGCGCAGGCATCGTGAGGCGCGCTCTCGAAGAGCCGACCCGCCAGATTGCCCTCAACGCCGGCCATGAAGGCGCCGTCGTGATCGGCAAGATCCGCGAGTCCAAGGAAGAGAACTTTGGCTTCAACGCGGAGACCGGCGAGTACGGCGACATGGTCAAGATGGGCGTCATTGACCCGGCCAAGGTCACCCGCCTCGCGCTTCAGAACGCAGCCTCCATCGCGGGCCTGATGCTCACCACCGAGGCCCTCATCGCCGACATCAAGGAAGACACCAAGGCGGCGGCAGCCGGCGGCGCTCCCGGCGCAGGCGGCATGGGCGGCATGTACTAATCCTCGTGGCACAGGCTTCAGCCTGTGTTCCGGGTTCGCTTTACCAGCTCGCCCGTAAGGTCAATCCCAAGAGGGCGTTCCGGTCACCCGGAGCGCCCTCTTTCATTTTTGTAGTTAGTTTTCCGTCGGCCCACGCCTCTGACTTGCCTAGCGTTACTCCCCTCTGATATCGTCCCTCTGCCTCGCGACTGAGGCTCTTCAGGGGAGAGTCATACGCCATGAACGGACTCTTGCAGCGACTCTTGCCGCGCGAAGTGGGTTTCTTCGGCCTCTTCGTCAAGCAAGCCGAAAACATCAACGCTGGGGCCAATGCCCTGCTCAAGATGCTCTCGCATTACACCGGCGTGCCCGAGCAAGTGCAAATCGTCAAAGCCTTTGAGCATGAAGGCGACGAGATTACCCATGCCATCTTCACCAAACTGAACCAGACCTTCATCACGCCCTTCGACCGCGAAGACATTCACGAGCTCTGCAGCCAGCTCGATGACGTCATCGACCTCATTGACGCGGCCGCCAGCCGCTTCGTCCTCTATCGCGTGGATGCCGTCCGTATCGGTACCGTGGATCTCGTCAAAGTTCTCGAGGCGGCTACCGTCGAAGTCGTCGCCGCCGTCCGCGCCATCGAAACCCCCGAAAAAGCCCTCAAGCACTGCATCGAGATCAACCGTTACGAAAATGAAAGCGACCGCCTCTGTCGCACCCTCATCGCCCAGCTCTTCGATGAGGAAAAAGACTCCGTCCAGATCATCAAGTGGAAAGAAATCTACGAAGTCATCGAGACCGCTGTCGACAAGTGCGAAGACGTCGCCAACGTCATCGAAGGCGTCATCCTCAAGAGCGCCTGATCCTGCAAATGCCTCCTCTTGACGCCGTTCAGCGAAAAGCAAACCACTGTCATTCCGAGCGAAGCGCGCTCTTTGCGCTCCGGCCGGTTCTACGGAGCGAGGAATCTCTCTTCGCCTTCGCCTATTTCAACGCGTGAGCCATGACTAGCTTCTCCCTCCTTTTCATCGTCATCTTCCTCACCCTTACGTTCGAATTCTCGAACGGCTGGCACGACGCCGCCAACTCTATTGCCACTGTTGTCTCCACGCGCGTCTTGACCCCTTTCCGCGCCGTCGCCTGGGCCGCCTTCTGGAACTTCATCGCCGCCTTCGTTTTCGGCACTGCCGTCGCCAAGACCATCGGAAAAGGCATGGTCCACATTGAGATGGTCGATCAAAAGGTCCTTCTGGCGGGACTCCTCGGGGCCATCTCCTGGAATCTCATCACTCTCATCCTCGGCCTCCCCACCAGTTCCTCTCACGCTCTTATGGGTGGCTACGGGGGTGCTGCCGTGGCCAGCGCAGGTTTCCGTGCCCTTATCCTGAGCGGCTGGACCAAACCCGTCCTTTTCATCTTCCTGTCGCCCGTCATCGGCCTCTTCTTTAGCATCGTTGTAACCGTCGCCACAAGTTGGATCGTCCGCAACCAGCGTCCGCTTAAGGTCGACCGCTGGTTCCGCCGCCTGCAGCTCTTTTCCGCTGCCGCCTACAGCCTCGGTCACGGCACCAATGACGCTCAGAAAGGCATGGGCATTATCACCACCGCCCTCGTCGCTGGCGGCCTGCTGAAGACTTACGACGTGCCCTACTGGGTCATCATCTGCTGCCATCTGGCCATGGGCGGCGGCACCATGGCTGGTGGCTGGCGCATTATCAAAACCATGGGCCAGCGCATCACCAAGCTCAATCCCTTCGGCGGCTTCTCCGCGGAAGCCGCTGGCGCTCTCACCTTGGTCGGAACGGCGCACTTTGGCATCCCTGTCAGCACCACGCACACCATTACCGGTGCGATCGTCGGCGTCGGCGCCTCACGCCGCCTTTCCGCCGTGCGCTGGGGGATTACCCGTCGCATCGTCTTCGCCTGGGTCCTCACCATTCCCGGAGCCGCCTTCTTCGGCGCCGCCCTCTTCCAACTCGTCCGCCACTGGCTCCGGTAGCTCCCGCCTTTTTTTGCTCCTTCTTTTGCTCCTTCGATTTTCATTTCTCCGTCAGCCGCATACCGCGCGAGAATGTACCAGGCCGCCGGGCGCAACGCTCGGCTGCCCCCGCTCGCAATCCGCATAAGGAGGTACACGAGAAAATGGCCGACTTCGAGATAACCCGGAGGGACTTCAACAAGGGCCTGGCAGGAGCCGCCGTGAGCATAGTCGCTTCGGCTGGACCGCTCGCGCGCAGCGTCCTGGGGGCCAACGACCGGATTGGCGTCGGCTTGATCGGCGCCGGTGGAATGGGTCAATTCGACCTGAAGGACTTCCTCCGTTCCGGCCAGGTTGATGCCATCGCCATCGCCGATCCATTCCAGCCCAATCTGGACCGCGCTCTTGAGCTTACCGACGGGAAGGCCAAAGGCTACAAAGACTTTCGCGCCATCCTCGACCACAAGGACATCCAGGCAGTGATCATCGCCACTCCCGATCATTGGCACGCCATCCCCATGATCCTGGCTTGCGAAGCCGGCAAGGATGTTTACGTCGAAAAGCCTCTCTCGCATACGCTGGCCGAGGGCCGCAAAATGGTTCAGGCGGCCGCAAAACACAACCGCGTCGTGCAGGTCGGCACGCAGCAGCGCTCCGGCGAACACTTTCAAAAAGCTGTGGAGTTAGTTCATAGCGGAAAAATCGGGAAGGTCACGCTTGCCGAAACATGGATTCACAGCAACAGTTGGCCGGACGGCATGGGCAATCCTCCGGACACCGATCCGCCCTCTTGGCTGGACTGGGACCTCTGGCTTGGACCAGCTCCTTATCACGCCTACAACCGCAATCGCTGCATCGGCACGTTTCGATCCTTCTGGGACTATTCCGGAGGAACGCTCACCGACTGGGGCGTGCATCTGCTGGACATCGTGCACTGGGCGATGGGCGTCGACGCTCCCAAGGCCGTGAGCGCCTTCGGAGGGAAATACGTCATCGAGGACAACGGTGAGACGCCGGATATGCTTGAAGTGGTCTTCGAGTATCCGGCATCGCCCGTGAG
>QHYF01000251.1 GCA_003224075.1 Acidobacteriota bacterium | reverse complement strand
AGAGATGAGACCCCCAATGCGCGGCAGGACCGTTCGACAATAAAAACGATAAAGATCACCTAGAAAACCATCCGGTGGCTCAGCGAATTCGAGAATGGCGATGGTGCCGCCGGGCTTGAGCACGCGCTGAATCTCGCGGAGGCCGGATTCGTAGTTGGCGAGATTGCGAAAGCCGAAGGCGGTTGTAACGAGATCAAAGGAATCGCCCGGGAATGGGAGCTGCAAAGCATCTGCCTCGACAAACCGGATCGGCCGGAGCTGAACCGGGCCAGGACCATGCAGGCGGGCGCCTTTTTTCCTGGCGCGCAGCAGCATCCTGTGCGCAAAATCCAGGGCGACTACAGGCGTCCGATATTTCCGGTTAAGCGCAATCGCCAGGTCTCCTGTTCCACAACAGAGATCGAGCACACAGGTCTCTCGGTTAAGGAAGACAGGCCGAAGGCGCTTTGCAGCGCGCGCGCGCCAGAGGCGATCGAGTTGCAAGGAAAGGAGATGGTTCAGGAGATCGTAACGCGGGGCGATCTGCGTGAACATTTCGCGGACTTTTCTCGAAGCGTCGGCTTCAGTGACGGCGCCTTCGGGACGGGTTCCCTTGACCGGAGCGGCTATTTCAGCCATGACGCCTTCCCAAATGGTTTTCACTTGCCGCGATCAAGCGCGGTGTGAAATGGAGAACGCGCTCGACGACGTGAAGAGGGACCGTGTCGTAGGAACGCGCCTCACCGATGCGCGGCAAGAGCACGAAGCGCAGGACGCCGCTGCGCACCTTTTTATCGGAGCGCATGGCATCGAGCAAAGTTGTGACCGGAACGCGAGGCCAGGCTGGCAGAGAGCCGAGGCGGCGAATCAGTGCGACGATACGGGAGACATCATCGGCCGGCGTCAAGCCGAGTTCGTGGCCCAGGAAGGCGGCGGCCATCATACCCCAGGCCACGGCTTCGCCGTGCTGGTAGCGGCGATACTTCGTGACGCTTTCGAGAGCGTGCGCGAGGGTATGGCCGAAATTCAGAACCTCCCGGAATCCGGACTCGCGTTCGTCGCGGCTGACGATGCGCGCTTTGATCTGCACGTTGCGCGGGATTAAGAAGCCGAGGGCCTGGCGATCGCGCCGCAAGATCTTTTCCATGTCTTTCTCGAGCATTGCGAACATCGGGGCGTCAGCAATGACGGCGTGCTTGATGACCTCCGCGAGGCCGCCGCGGAATTCACGGTCGGAGAGGGTGCGCAAGAGCTGCGGATCAGTGAGGACCAACTGCGGCGGATAAAACGCCCCAATGAGATTTTTCCCTTCAGGGAGATTGACGCCCGTCTTGCCGCCGATGGAGCTATCCACTTGGGCGACAAGCGTTGTCGGGACGTGAACCAATTTTACTCCGCGCAAATAGGCGGAGGCGGCAAAACCTGCGACGTCGCCGATCACACCGCCACCGACCGCGACCACAAGTGACATGCGGTCGGCGCGCGCGCGGCTCAAGGAGCGCGCGATCTGCTCCACGCTGCGGAGACTTTTTGCGGATTCAGCGTCGTCGAAGAGGTGTACGGAGCTGTTTTTGGAAAGCCGCAGGCCGCGATGGACAAGTTTTCCGACGGCGCGCCAAACTTTCGGTGAGGAAATCACATGGACGGTGGAAAAACGGCCGAGCGCGGCGACTTCCCGGGCAGCGCGGCGAATCACACCCGAACCGGAAACAACAAAATAGGGACCGGCCGCCGATTTCACAGCAATGCGTTTGATTTTCATTGACGAAACATTTTGAATGTAACACATGGCCCGCTTGCACCGCATTGTGAGCCTGCATTTGGCGTTGGCCGAATTCCTTCGTGCTACCATACTGGAGCGGCCTGCTCCCCACTCTTATGACGAACTCCCAAAAGTGCCATCGTGCTGATTACGCCGTTGTGGGCAGCGGAATCGCCGGATTGCGAGCGGCGATTGAGCTGAGCGCGGCCGGAAGCGTTCTGGTTCTGGCGAAATCCGATTTGAGCGACTCCGCGACCGCCTGGGCGCAGGGCGGAATCGCCGTGGCCCTTTCCGACGAAGACGAGATCGGGCTTCACGAGCAGGACACGCTCAACGCCGGGGATGGACTGTGCCGTCCCGAGGCTGTCGCCCTGCTTGTCGAAGAAGGCCCGAAGTACATCACGCAACTCATCGAATGGGGCACCGAGTTCGACCGCGCGGGAACGAAACTGGCCTTTACACGAGAGGCCGCGCACAGCCGGTCCCGAATCCTTCATGCACACGGCGATTCGACGGGCCGGGAAATCAGCCGGGCATTGCTGGCCCGTGCGCATACGATTCCGCGCCTGCATTTGCGCGCGCATGCGTTCACTTCGGATTTGATCATTGAAAAAGGCCGGGTCGTGGGGCTTCGGTTCCTTGATGAAACCGATGGCTCGCAGCACGAGGTGCGAGCCGCAGCGGTTCTGCTGGCGACGGGCGGCTTGGGGCAAGTCTATCGAGAAACCACAAACCCCGAGGTGGCCACTGGCGACGGCATGGCCACTGCGTATGAGGCAGGAGCCGTTTTATCTGACATGGAGTTCGTGCAGTTCCATCCGACGGCACTGGCAATCAAGGGCGCGCCGCGATTCCTTCTGTCAGAAGCGTTGCGCGGCGAAGGCGGGATTCTGCGCAACATCCATCTCGAGCGATTCATGAAACGCTACAGCGAAGCCCAGGAACTTGCTTCGCGGGACATTGTAGCGCGAGCGATCGTCGCTGAGATGCATCGCACGCACAGCGAGCACGTCTATTTGGACATGACCAAGAAGAGCCAGGAGTTCCTGAAGAGGCGGTTCCCGCGAATCTACGAAACGTGCCTGAACTACGGACTGGATCTGGCGACCGACGTTGCGCCGGTTTGCCCCGCGGCGCACTACATGATGGGCGGCGTGAAGACCGACCTGTGGGGCCGGACTTCCCTGCCCGGTCTGTATTCCGCGGGAGAGACGGCCGCAACGGGCGTGCACGGAGCCAACCGGCTGGCAAGCAATTCCCTGCTCGAAGGGCTGGTCTTCGGCGCGCGGTCCGGGCAGGCGATGATGCAGGACGCGCCGGCCGGGAAGCGGCACGCAGGTGCGCTTCCTGGAAGCCCCGCCCCGCTGCCGGGCAATTCCACAACAACGCCCAATAACTCGTCCAAAGCGGCAGCGAAACCTTCACCGACTTGCGCGACACTCATGAAGATCCGGGATGTGATGTGGCGCGACGTGGGGATTCTGCGAAGCGCGAAGGAATTGACGGAGGGCATCGAGCAGTTGCAGGCTCTGGAGTTGCCGAAATCGGAGAAGCCCGGACGAGCCGCTCACGAATTACGGAACCTGCACACGCTGGCGTTGCTGATTGCGCGTTCGGCGCTGGCCCGCGAAGAGAGCCGCGGAAGCCATTACCGCTCCGATTTTCCGTACCGGGATGATGAGGATTTGGGCAAGCATTCGGCAGTACAAAAAGGGAGCGATGTGCGGTTCGAAGCAGAACGCGCGCAAAAAAATCAAACGGCCGGGTAAATTCCCGCCTATTTCTCCTGAAGCTGCTTCACACTTTCAAGAAAAACATTGCCGGTGATGGCGAGGCTTCTTGCACTGATTTTGTCAAGGGTGTCCTGCGGAGTGTGCCAGTAGGGAATTTCCTGTTCGCAGCAGCGGATTACGTCCGTGGCAGGCACACCACGTTTCAAGAACGATTGGTGGTCGTCATCAAAGGGGCCTTCGTCATTCAGAAAGACGGTGGCGTATCCCAATCGTGCCGCAGCCTCCCAAACCACGTCCGTTAGCCAGCGAGTCGAGCCGGACTCGCGTCTGAAACGGAGGCCCTTGCTGCCAACGAGATCAGCAAGCAGGAAGGCACGAATCTTTTTCAAGTCGCCGCTTGCCGCTAGGCTTGCGGCCATCTGCCGGCTCCCATAGCGGCTGTCAGTGTCGCTCCAGCTTCTCATTGCTTCTTCGCCGTCGAAGAATGCAATCCACACGGCGTATTTGCCGCGTTGCTTGCACAGGAGTCGCGCCAATTCGAGCATCACTCCAGTGGACGAGCCACCGTCGTCCGCGCCAACGAAATTTTCCAGGAGTTTCGTGTCGTAATGCGTGCCAAGAAGAATTACGCCTGGTTTTTCGCCGGAAATTTTCACTACAATGTTTTTCATCGGGAGGCGGCCGACTGG
>QHYF01000250.1 GCA_003224075.1 Acidobacteriota bacterium | reverse complement strand
CGTTCCAGAATTTTTGAAAGCTTTTCTTGGCTTGCGCCGCAAGTGTTTCGTAAGCATCGCCGCGCTTGGCGAGCAACTTTGCAAATACGGCCATCGTTTCAAGCGCGTTGAGCCAGAGCGCGTTGACCTCCACGGGCTCCCCGATGCGAGGAGTGACGACCCAATCGCCGATTTTTGCATCCATCCAGGTGAGTTGAACGCCGGGCCCGCCTGCATAGAGGAGCCCATCTGCCGAGTCCACGTGAATGTTGTAGCGCGTGCCCTCGATGTGCGCGTCGATTATTGTCGCGAGAACAGCAAAAAGTTTTTGGAGAGTTACGTCATCGTGCGTCGCCGCGAAATACTGACGAATGGCTTCGAAATACCAGAGCGCGGCATCCACGGTGTTATATTCCGGCTTGCCGCCCGCATCCGGGAAACTGTTGGGGAGCATGCCTTCGTGAAGAATTTTCCTGGCGACATCCGGTCGGCCGGTTGAGAGCGTGAGTCTCGGCAGCGCAATCATGGTGTCGCGACCCCAGTCGCCAAACCAGTGATAACCGGCAATGATGCTGCGGCCATTCGGCTCTTCCGGAAGGCCGCGCTTCACGATGAATTGATCCGCCGCAAGGATGAGCTGCCAAAGCCAGGAAGGCCCTTCTGAGGCGAGGGCCTCGCTCTTTTCCTGCCAAAGCTGAAATAATTTTGCTGCATGGTTCTCGTGTTCAGCCCGCACCGTTTCGCCATCGAGCGATGCATTCGCCTCCGTTGTCGCAACGAACGTAACCGTAGCGCCCACTTCCAGCCTTGCGCGGAACGACGCGGCAAACAGGGCGTCCTCGCGATCATCAAGGCCACGGACGGCTTCTTCGGCAAAGTAGCAGCCGAGGTACCACTCGTGGCGCGGCTCGCACGTTGCCGCCAGGCTCTTCAGATAAAAGGGAGTTGCGCCTTCGAATGCCAGCACTTTGACGCCGTGCTCGACTTGCTCGATCCTCATGCGCCAGTCGCGCGCGTGGGTCAAGGAATGGAAGTCACGGTAATTCACGAGCGCTTTCAGTTCCATTTCCATGGCGCCGCTTCCGCGCGCGAGCGTGTATTGAATGTAGGTAGTGTTTTGACCCTGGCGCATCCAGACGCGTTTTTCCAGGAGCGTATCGGCGAGCGCATAAGTCCAGACAGGCATGGTGCCTTCGAGATGAAAGCTTTCGAGATGCAGAAACCCTCGCGGATCCACCGCGCCACTGGACCAGCGATGCGTTGCGAGAGAGTAGTCCGTTCCCGAGTAATGAGCGATTTCGTCGATAGCAGAGACGAGTTGCGTGCGGCCGACGGGCGGCTGCAGCGCAGCGATGAGCAGTCCGTGGTAGCGGCGCGTCTGGCTTCCTGCAACCGTACCTGAGGCATAGCTGCCGATCCCGTTGGTGACGAGCCATTCGCGCGATTCGGCGGCAGCGAGATCGCCACAAATCTCGCGGCCGAACTGAATCTCCGCCTGTTCCGACACGCGCCGCTCCTTCTGCCTAACGATCACACTCAGCTCAGTAAATCAAGACGTGCCCAGTTCAGATTCATTTCTTGATGGAAAGTTTCAGCTATCCCCAAACACCGGGATTGCCGCACCGTGAATGACTTTGGCTTCCTCGCTGCACAAAAACAGGATGACGCGGGCGATGTCCTGCGGTTTTGGCCATTTCGAAAAATCCGCTTTGGGCATGGCCCTGCGATTTGCTTCCGTATCGATGATGCTGGGGAGAATTGAATTCACGCGCACGCCAGTACCCTGCAAATCGGCGGCGAGAGAATCGATCATGGCAACCGCCGCGGCCTTGGAAGCGGCGTAGGCGGCGGCGCCGGCAGCGTGATCCAATGCTGCCTTCGATGCAACATTTACGATCGATCCGTGGCCCTGTTTCAACATGGGCCTTACCACGGCACGGGAGAGCGCGTAACCGGAGCGCAGGTTCAACGCGAGCATCTGGTCGAAAACCTTTGTCTCCAGTTCCCAGAGCTTCATGCCACCCGCGTAACCGCCGACAGTGTTCACAACGGCGTCCAAACGGCGGTGCTTGGCGAGAATTTTTTCGATGAGCTGACGCACGGCAGCTTCGTCGGTGACATCAATGGCAAATGCCTCGAGACGGCCGGCAGCGGCGCCCGCCGCGATTTTCAGAGCATCCAACTCTTCCTGCCTTCGATAGGTGACGACCACCGTGGCGCCTTCTTCAAAAAATGCCAGAGTCACGGCGCGGCCCAATCCGCCGGTTCCGCCTGCCACCAGCGCCACTTTCCCTTCGAATCTCGAATTCATAGGAAACCTCCGTGCTCAATCTTTTTCCCCGGTGAGCCATCGGGGCATTAAGGAGCGCTGGTGATCTTTGTAATCGGCACTTCGGCAGAGTTCCAGCACAGCGACAGTATCAGGCGAAACTTCCCTTTGAATAGACCTACGTCACCCGCCGCTTTGTTCGATGAGTTTGGCGACCAGACCGGTCCAGCCAGTCTGATGGCTTGCGCCGATCCCGGTTCCATTGTCCCCGTGGAAGTACTCGTAGAAAAGAATAAGGTCGCGCCAGTGGAGATCGCTCTGAAAAACCTCGGTTGCACCGGCGACCGGGCGACGGCCTTGTTGATCGCGCAGAAAGATGCGGATGAGCCGCCGGGAGACTTCCGTGGCCACCTGCCAGAGGTCGCATTCCTTGCTGGAATACGTGGGGCACTTCACTTTGAAATCTTCGCCATAGTAGTGATGAAATTTCTGAAGGGATTCCACGAGAAGATAATTCACGGGAAACCAGATGGGGCCGCGCCAATTCGAATTGCCGCCGAAAAGACCGGTCATAGATTCCGCAGGCTCGTACTCGACGCGGTTCACGGTCCCGTTGACGTACACTTCGTAGGGATGGTCTTTGTGGTAGCGCGACAAGGCGCGCACGCCACAAGGTGAAAGGAATTCCGTTTCGTCCAGCATGCGCGCGAGCACCCGCTTGAGCTGCTTGCGGTTGACGAGCGACAGGAGCCGGCGCACACCTCGCGCGGAACGCTGCGTCATCTCAATGTGCTCGGGTACGTCGGGATGATTGTCAATGAACCACTGCATGCGGCGCTTGAAGCCGGGGAGGCGATCGACGATTTCCGGTTCGAGCGTCTCCACGGCGAAAAGCGGGATGAGTCCAACCATGGAGCGGATTTTAAGGAAGTGCTCCTCTCCGCTGGGCAGCTTCAACACGTCGTAAAAGAAGCCGTCCTCGTCGTCCCAAAGCGAGCGTCCACCGAGGCCAAAATCGTTCATGGCACGCGCAATGTAAACGAAGTGCTCGAAGAACTTGCTGGCGACATCTTCGTAAGCGGGATCCTCTTTGGCCAGTTCGAGAGCGATGGCGAGCATGTTCAGGCAATACATGCCCATCCAGCTTGTGCCGTCGGATTGCTCGAGATGGCCCCCGGTGGGCAGCGGCGCCGAGCGGTCGAATACTCCAATGTTGTCGAGTCCCAGGAATCCGCCCTCAAAAATGTTTGCGCCATCAGGGTCCTTGCGGTTGACCCACCAGGTGAAGTTCAGAAGGAGCTTGTGAAAGACCCTTTCCAGGAATCCACGATCCGCCACGCCGCGTACGCGGCGCTCGATTTTGTAGACGCGCCACGCGGCCCAGGCATGGACCGGCGGATTCACATCGCCGAAGGACCATTCGTAGGCGGGCAGTTGCCCGTTGGGGTGCATGTACCATTCGCGCACAAGAAGGATGAGCTGCTCTTTCGCGAAATCGGGATCGACGAGCGCCAAAGGAATGCAGTGAAACCCTAGGTCCCACGCGGCGTACCAGGGATACTCCCAGTTGTCCGGCATCGAAAGGACATCGTCGTTGTAGAGATGCGTCCAATCCTTGTTGCGGCCGTTCCAGCGCTCCGGCGAAGGCGGGGGACCGGCGGGGTCGCCTTCGAGCCACGTGCGCACGTCGTAGTGATAAAACTGCTTGTTCCAGAGCATCCCCGACAGGGCTTGCCGCATGACAGCCTTGGCATCGACAGACAAGTCCTTCGGGATGCGCGAGGCGTAAAACTCCTCGGCTTCTTTCTGGCGCGTCGCGAAGATACCGTCGAATCCCGCTCCAAAGTCGTTGGTGCCGGGAACGCCTTCGGCACGTTCGGCGTGCGCGGGCGAAGTGATGGTGCCAACCTTGGGCGATTCAGCGTCCATTCCGCCGAGAGGCTCAATCTCCGTCAGCCGCAATTTCAGAGTCGCGGACTCGCCGGAATCAAGATGTAGCGGGTAATGCGGCGCCACTTTGGTTCCCATCTGATCGGGGTTGACGGCCGCCTTGTTGCCATGAATCAAGTAATCGTGAAACGCGTCTTTCACATACGGTGAGCGATTTCTGCCACCGAAAAGACGCGCGTTATTGGTTTCGTTCTCAGTGAAAAGCAACTCCGGCTGCCCTGCGCACAGCAGCCAGCGCTTGCCGTACTGCCAGTGCTGCAACTCAATACAAGAGCTTCCGGGCACGCTCGTGGCTTTTCGCGCAAGGGGACGCCGAAGGTCCTTTCCCCAGGACCAGGTATTGCGAAACCAGAGCTGCGGCAGGACATGCAACGCGGCGGTTTCCGGCCCGCGATTTACGACGGTCATCCTGATGAGAATATCTTCGACTTCCGCTTTGGCG
>QHYF01000249.1:416-8210 GCA_003224075.1 Acidobacteriota bacterium | reverse complement strand
GCGGTGCGCGCTTTTCACCATCGGCCGCTGGGGGATCACTGGTGCTATCTGGTTTTGGATGGCGTGTGGTTGAAGGTGCGGCGGGCCTTTGGGCCGCAGCGCGTGCTGCTGTTGGTGGCCTATGGGATCCGCCAGGATGGCACCCGGCAACTGCTGGCCTTCACACGGGCCAAGAGTGAAAGCCAGGCGGGATGGGAAGGGCTGTTGAACGATCTGTGGCGGCGCGGGTTGCGCGGCGAGAACTTGCAGTTGGTGATCACCGATGGCTGCCCCGGGTTGGCGCGGGCACTGGAGACGGTCTATCCACGGGTGCGGCACCAGCGCTGCTGGGTGCACAAGATGCGCAATATCTTAGAGCGGGTACGGCGGCGAGACGAAAAACAGGTCAAGGCGCAGGCGCAGAAGATCTACTTGGCAGAGCATGTCGCTGCGGCGCGGCGGGCTTTCGAGCGGTTCCGCTTCCACTGGCGGTCTCGCTACCCGGCGATGATCCGCCAACTGGAGCGCGATCTGTCGGAACTGCTGCACTTCTTCGTATTTCCACGACACCTGTGGCGGAAGCTGCGCACCACCAACGTGATCGAACGCTGTTTCGTTGAAGTCCGGCGACGGACACGACCCATGGTGGTGTTCACCAACGTGGAAAGCGTGGATCGGATTATCTATGCGATTTTCAGTCGGTTCAACGAGGACTGGAAAAACCACACCCTCGAACTATTTGCACAAGCAGCTTGACGTCACCGCTTGTCACGAGCTCCTTTGGAGCCCACATTCGGCCAGCAGCGCCCGAAGTGCTTTCCGACCGTACAGCATCGCTCCAACTCCAGTCCCAAGCGTATTCGTGAAAAGATCGGTCATACCGGAATTTCTTGCTGGCAGGTACGCTTGCAGGATTTCGATGGCAAGGCTAACTGTTGCGCCCAAAACAGTCGTGACAATAACTGCTTTCCAGGCAGGCCGACCCCTCGCATGAGCGGCGCAAAAGAAGAACCCGAAGGGAATGAAGCCGACGATGTTGATGAGGACATCTTGAAGGTAAGCCCGATTGGGGTAGAACTCCTTCCATGGAACCTCCAAGAATGGCTTGTAGGGAACATCATAACTTTCTGGAATGTTGAGGTGCGGCCCGGAAGTGACTTCGTTGTGCACAATCTTTCCGGCTCGCTCATTAAAGGGAAAGAGCGCAACTGGGTGATCGTGCCTGATTACCTCGAATTGGCCGTCGGTCCAGGCTTGGCAGTGGCCCGCGACTTGAGAGGCAGTGAGCTCGTGGTGGAAAAGAGCAAGTCCCCGCAACTTTCCAAACCAGGTATCGTAGCGCACTGGAGAACTGCCCAGGATGAGCTGCCCCGAGAGATCTTTACTCGCAAGTCTGAAGCTGGGAGATGTCTTGACAGCGACACCATCCAAGTACACTGTCGTGCCTTGCGGACCTGAAGTAATGGTGATGAATCTCTGTTTTTTTGCATGGGCGGTATGTTCAATCCAGAGTCCTGCCGTTCGGAAGTGGTGGTCCCGATCCAAAATCTGATGTAGGAAGAGCCAACTATCGAAAGATTGCCGAAGCCTGAATTGCACTGGACTCTCTGGGGACGAGAATGCCAGTACGTTGGTCGAGTCATTATCCGCCGCGGGTTCCAGCCATAGTTCCAGGCTAGCGCTCGTTATCCCTTCCGGGCCCGGTAACTCAAATGTGCCAGAACTCAGGATGACTCCGCGCCCACCGAAGCTTATGCCATTCTCATCGTTCAACCAAGTAACGCGATTCTTGGGGTACGGATTGAAAGGCCAAAGCGCCACCGCCAAAATGGCGCATAAAACGGATACACAACACAAATCGCGCCCAAGCCCTTTTGCTGCCATGTTCGCTGGATCTCTTCGCGGTTCATTCGTTCGACATTCTGCAGCTTCAATCTATTCCGCAGTTTTCCGCCATGCAGGGAGCCCCCGATTGCGACACGGTTCTGCCGGAGTTCCCCTTCCCTTTCGAAGCGTGAGAGTTGTCAGGCGGCAGAGATTAGAAACTGCTTTGCGTATCGTGGCTCTCAAGTGTAGCCGAGCTTCGCGGCGTCATTGCGGCCGCGAAAAACGCCCGAGGAAACCGCCCCCTGCTCGCAGCTCCATGGTAAGCGTATCGCTGCGTTGATGAGTCACGTGCTCGATTTCTACGGCCGCGTCGTCGCCAGCCTTGTCACGAACCAACACTGCTTTGTACTGGCCATCGCCCAGAAATGAGAGAGGCACGCGTATCGTTTTTGCCTGCGGGCCGCACATAACGGTCAAAAACCAAGTGTCGCCTTTGCGCCGGGCGTAGGCGGCGAACTCACCGATCTCGGAGCCAGGCAAGACAAGCGTTTCGTCCCTTTTTTCTGTATGTGTTTATCTCTCGGCCGGGTTCCTAGGCATATTTCTGGACAGTCGCGTGGGTTCACGCTCCCTCGCGCGGCTTTTCCTTGCGGACGAAGATGTTGTCCTGAGTGGGTTCGGAATCACATTCCAAGGCGATCGTCGTAACCGGATGATCCGGTGCCTCGGCTGGGAGGCCGGTGAGCCACACGCGGAAGCGGTCCTGCTGGAAGTTTATTTTTTGACCGGAGGCGAAGAAGCGGGCGGACTTCACCTGCGCCTGCAAGCCGGCTACGACCACAGAATCGCCTGGCCAGAAATGGACATGCGTATAGAGCGTGTTGCCCTTGCGCGTGAAGCTTGCGTAATTTGAGCGGCGCGGCTGGCAGAGGTCTGATCCGTAGATGGTGTCTCCGTTGCGGCGCATCCATTGTCCGACTTCCGTCAGCACGCGGACGGACTCCTCAGGCACACTGCCATCGGCGCGCGGCCCGATGTTGAGCAGATAGTTGCCCGTGTCCCGAGAGCAGGAAATCAGATTCTGAATGACGCGTCGCGGACTTTTCCAGTCATCATCGGCCCGCTGGTAACCCCAACTGTCATTGAGAGTCATGCAGGACTCCCAGGCTCGTCCTTCTTTGTCCGCGGTGATCTGCTGCTCAGGGGTAGAAAAATCGCCCGGAAGCCTGTTGCGGTTGTTGACGATGATGTCGGGCTGGAGGTCGAACACCATCTTGTTCATGCGCTCGGACTCCCATCCGGCGGCGTCGAGCGGCCAAGAGACGTCATACCAGAGGACATCAATCTTTCCGTAGTTGGTGAGCAGTTCGCGAATGTGCGTGTGGATGTATTCAACGAAGCGTTTGCGCGCGGCTTCGTCCGTGGCGCATCGCGCGCCGTCCGGATGATGCCAATCCATCAGCGAATAGTAGAAACCGACGCGCATGCCTTCGGCTCGGGCAGCGTCAACGTACTCCCGCACGAGATCGCGGCCCGGCCCTTGCTTTGGCGAACAGTAGTCCGTGGTCTTGGTATCGAAGTGGCAAAAGCCTTCGTGATGCTTGGTGGTCATCACCATGTAGCGCATGCCGGTTCCGCGCGCGATCTTGGCCCAATCGCGGGCGGGAAAGGGCTTGGGTTTGAATTGCTTTGCGAGCGGAGCGTATTCGGAAACCGGTATGCCTTCATTCTCCATGACCCACTCATGACGGCCAAGCACACTGTAAAGCCCCCAGTGAATGAACATGCCAAAGCGGGCTTCGTGCCACCACTTCATGCGGCGCGCACGATCGGCGTCGGCGGCGGTAGGCGCCGTCTGGGGTTGGGCCGTCGCCTGACTGAGGAGGCGCTGATCGATTGGGGAGAAGCACGTAACACCAAACGGCAGTGCTGCCGCCGCCATGGCAGAACCTGATCCGATCATCCAATCGCGGCGTGACGTCCGGCCTTTGTCCATTGGTTCAGTCTACTCCGAATGAATTATCGCCCGCTCGCGGACCTGGCACGGCGGCGGGGGTGAGCACCGCCGTGCGACAAGGAAGAATTGCGATACCAGAGTTCGTTTTAGAAGACAAGCCTCAAACCAAACTGCAATTGCCGCGGCTGAAGCGCTAGGTCTGTGATCTTTCCCATACTCGCGTTTCCAACGCGTATGGAATTCGCGCTTCCAACTCCCGGCGTCTCCAAATTCTGGATGTTGAAAACATTGAAAGCTTCAAAGCGAAGCTGGAGGTTCCATCCCTCCTTGCCCAAGGGAAAGCTTTTGAACATAGAAAAATCCATGTTGTACACGGCAGGTCCTCGATACGGATTTCTCCCCAGATTTCCAAAAGCTCCTGACGGAGCCACAAAGGCGCAGGGATTGAACCAAGTCCGCACAGAGTGGGTCTGATCCGCGGCCAACCCCCCCTGCGAGATGGTTGTCTGGCACCTCGGGTTAGGATTAGCGGGGACAGGGCCAGGTGTAAAGGGATCGGCGACCAAGTTGGGCCGGGCATAGTCGCTCGGGCCATTACTTCCAATTCCACCGGAGCCTTTGAGGTTGGCCACGTCACCCTGCACAACGAGGCCGTAGGGTTGGCCGGACCGGGCCTGGAAGATGTAATTCGCTTGCCAGTTGCCCAGAATCCAGGAAAGCGGACCGCCCCGGAGCCATCTTTTCCCACGTCCCGCTGGGAATTCGTATACTGTGGCCCAAGAAACAAAGTGCGTAATGTCATACCCAGAGACACCGTGGGCCGAGTTCAGGTCGAAATAGTTTTGAACGCTTGAACCACCTTGAGGGCCGTTCTCGACGTTGAAATAACCGCTGCTCGTGTCGGTGGATTTCCCGAAGGTATAGGACAGCAGCGAGACCAAACCGTTGGCAAACCGCCGCTGCATCTTGGCCTCCAGTGCGTGGTAGTCGGAATACCCGATGCTCTGCGCATAGGTTATCCCCGCAGTCGCCCAAGGCATGGCTCGGAAGCTGTCTACGCTGGCAAGGTAGGCCGCCTGACACGCGGTCCAAGCCGGAGTAACGGGGTTTGGCCTCGGACCGCACGTCGTAACTCCGAACGCCGTGGTCTGAACAGGATCGGTCGCCGCCGGTGACGGTACGCGGGCCGCGTTAGCGTTCCCTTCGTAATCGAGGCGCCCATTCTTGCTGCCTACATAGGCGGCTGAGAACATGAAATTTGGCGTGAACTCGCGCTGAACCTCGATATTCCACTGCTGCGAGTAGGGATCCTGATACGTGGGCGCGACGAAGAAACTCCCCGACGTCCACGGAGTTGGCGCTGGCAAGGAATTTCCTAGGGTTCCTTGAATCGTGTCGATCGTTCTAAGTTGGCCGGGGCTTAGATTGCTCCCATTGAAATCACCGTTAAGAGCCAGCGCGTCCGGCCATACCGCTTTTTCGAGAACGTTCTGTGCGGCCTGCCCCCTGCCCGCAAGTGTATCCCAGTAGAGCCCATACCCGCCGCGGACCACAGTCTTCGGAGTGATCTGCCACGCTATGCCGACGCGCGGCCCCCAATTGTCTTTTACAGGCGGCGGCGAGAAAAAGGGCTTGCCTGCTACGACCACGTTGTTGAAATGGGCGTCCTTGGTAAAATCACAAGGAATGGTCGTGTTGTTACAGGCAGGGGTAGTTTGAAGAGTAAAAAGCGGCGCCCCGTCGGGAATGCACGGCGCTTTTTGGGCTACGCTGCAGAGCGGAGGCATGGCTGCGGCCCCGATGATCCATTGCTGGTGAGCGAGATCGATAGCGTTCCAGAGCCGTCCATCTATTGTCTCCGGCTGCGTCAGGTAGTCATAGCGCAAACCAAAGTTGACGGTCAGCCTCGGTCGCACCTTCCATTCATCCTGAAAATACCCCGCCCAGGCCCCATACTTGTATTGTACCGGGCCCGAGCCCGCGACCGGCAGTTCACCACCCACGCTGCTTGGCAAGCCCAATAGGGCCGACGCGAGCGACACGCCGGTACTAGAGCTGCTGGTCGAAAGCCCAGTCTGCCCATCGCCAAAATTAAATCTTTGAAATGTTTTTCTGTATCCGCTTGGAATTGATGAGCCACACGCCCATCTTCATGTTGTGACTGCCCTTGAGCCAAATGATGTTCGGTGTAACGCTCCAATTGGGGTTTTCCCTGGGTGCCGCTCCGCGAAGACCGAAGTCGTTGCTGGCGCCGGCGATCCATGCGTTGGTATTGAGTCTGAAGAGGATGCCCGAAAACTTGTCGATGTCCTTGAAGCCGTATTGCTTTAGGGGAGCGAGTCCCAGCGGGTGCTGGTTCTGCTGACCGGCATCTACAGATGGCCGTCCGGCATACCCTGCGCGGAGATCAAGAATCAGATTGTGCCGGAAGGTGTGGACCCAGCCTCCGCCATAGTTCCTGCCGGTTGAACCGCCTTCCGTGAATCCGACTTCTCCAATGGGATTAATAACCGACACGCGCTGTTCGGTGTAGCGGAAGAACAGATTGTCATTCCGGCTCAAGCGGTGGTCGATTCGCACCTGAAAACTGTTGGAGTTGTTTGGCGTAGATCTCGTCTGGATGAAGTTATGGCCGGGGTCGCCCGCAACAGAGTAATTTGGTTGCGCTGCATAATTCATGAACAACTGCTGTATCTCCGTTGAAATCAAAGCCTGCGGGATCTTGTTGCAAGGGATGCCATTCGGTTGAGTTCCGAAGGTTGGCCCCGGGGTCATATCCGGCGGAAGGGGATTGCCGAAGGCGTCGCACATGAACCTCGTGCGGTTCGCACCGCTCGCACCGGTGTAGGGGTTATAGAGCGCGTGAGGAGCCCCGCTGAAGTATGGCTGCTGTGTGAAGTCTCCGCTCACTTCCGCTGCGGTCGGCACGTAAGAGAGGTTGAGCGAAGGTTTGGAGTAGCGCCAGCCGTCGTATCCGCCAGAAAAGAAAGTCTTGTTCTTGATGATATGACCGGAAAAGGTCGCTCCAAACTGGTTCTGCCGAAATGGAAAAATCTTGGGGGTTCTGGTAGCCGGGTCAAAGTCCGTCACACTATTGCGCGCATCGAAAGCGTCGTTGCGCACGTATTCGAAGGCGGAACCATGGAACGAGCTGCTTCCGGACGCTGACACCATGTCCACTACGCCGCCAGTGGCGCCACCGAATTCAGCCTTGGCGTCGTGCCCGACGACCTTGAATTCCTGGATCAGATCGATGTTGGGAATTACGATGTACGTGGGCCCACGAATGTTTGTATTGATGATGCCGTCAAAAAAATAGAGCTTCGAACGGTTCTGCTGCCCGTGGAAAGAGGCGTCGGAAAAGCCCGACCCGGGAATCCCGACATTCCCTTCGCAGCAACCTATGCTCCTAAAGTTCCTGCCGTTCAGTGGCAGATCGTTCACAGCTCTTTCCGAAATCACGGTGCCCAATTCGCTCGAAGATCCCTCGAGCATCACGGCTTCAGCATTTACCACGACGTGTTCGTTGACCGCCCCAACTTCCAGCCTGATCGTCTGCGTGACCGTTTGATTGACGCCTACATCGAAAGGAGAGATTTGCGTGGTCTTGAAGCCTTTTGCTTCAGCGCCTAAAACATACGATCCCGGTTTGACGTTGATAAAGACAAAGTACCCGGCGGAATTCGTCGCGATCCAATCCTCGATCTTCGTCGCCTGATTGGTGAGCTTGACCGTGGCACCCGCCACAAGTCCCCCGGACTTATCGGTTACCGTCCCGTTCACTTCGCCCGAAGCTGTTTGCGCGCGCCCTGCCGCAGCGGCCACGGACAACAGAACAAAAAGAATTGCTGCCGTCTTCGCCAATCGCATACGCACCCCCACGCATGATTCTCGATCCCACTGATGCTTCTAGAAGGTCAATCGCCCGGCCGCACCCCAGAAGCTTTCGAACAGCCCGGCGACGTGACCCTCCAACTGCTTTGGCTTTTAGCAGGGTCTGCGTTTGAATTCAACATTAAAAATCTGTGTTT
>QHYF01000249.1:0-404 GCA_003224075.1 Acidobacteriota bacterium | reverse complement strand
CTTCGGATGCAAGATATCCGGGAAATTGGTTGGCTCGCCAATAGTTAGCCTTTACGGTCAGTCTCTATCAACGCCCCGCGGGCAACTCTTTGTGGAGGGAGCGACGCAGCGATGATCCGAGCACGTGAATCCAAATCCGCGCCCGTGGGGGTCGTTGGAAAAGTCTTGCGAATCCTGGAGGCACTGGACGCCTCGCCCACCGGATTGCAACTCCGCGAGATTGCCCAGCAGACAAACGTCAACAAGAGCACGGCCTATCGATTCGTCGCTCATCTGGAAACTGAAGGCTACCTCTTCCGCGACGATGCCGGCGCATACGTCGTAGGTCCAAAACTGGCGAGGCTCGGCGCGGGAATCGCCTACCATGCCACATTGCGCAAGATTAGCCGGCCCGTGGTCGTGGC
>QHYF01000248.1 GCA_003224075.1 Acidobacteriota bacterium | reverse complement strand
ACTCTCTCCGTCGCGCAATCGAGAGTCGTTGAATGTTTTAGGGTTTTCTCAGCTCCCGTGAACATCTCAGTCGCAATCCCGATGTCCGGAAAAGATGCGCGGTCTCAGGCCAAAAACGCAGTGTATAATCCCGTTTCGATTCCATCTCGCTGGGGAGGCCACATGTCCGAGCCATCTTATGAGGAACTCAAAGCGCGCGTCGCGGAACTGGAGAAGCAAGGCACCGGACGGCGCACCGGCACACTCGAATTTCGCGTTGGAGAAAAAGGCGGGGTCAGCGTCTACGGGCTCGGCCGCTTTCCGGTCACGCTTTACTACGAGCAGTGGAACCGCCTTCTGGAGGCCGCGCCGCAGTTGCGCAAGTTCCTTGAAGACAATAAGGCCGAGGGCAAACTGAAGCTCAAAGAGAAATAAGCTTTTGTGGTTCAGCCCTCCTGGCTGCGCATTTTCTATCCACTTTTCTGATCTTTCGCCGGCCGGCGGGCAGGCGAACCATCTCTTTAACCGGGATTCGTGAAAGTGCTATTCTCTGGTGAGTTGCAGAAGTGAGGCCCTTGGCGCGTCTCTCGGTTCACTTCGGCATGCACATTAAAGAAAAGCCCCGGGTGCCTGTGGGGGAGCACCCGGGGCCGGGGGGGGTGATGCAGGAGGCTAGGCAAGACTCTGGCCGACTTGACAATTACTTCGAAGACTGTGCGGCTAGCAGGCAGAGTCTCCGCAATTCCTCGTAGGTGAAAACCACCTGCTGGCCTCGATCACCTTCCTCCAGATGACCCAGGCCGGAAACACGCGAAAAGCGCCGGAGTTCCGCCGTCGAGAGCCCCAGCAGCACGGCTGCCTTGTGTTCTTCGACGCGTTCTTGGGCATTCAAGCTCATTCGTAGACCCATTCCTTGGGGGTCTACGGGAGCAAGCAGCGCACCAAACTATCACTGAGCTAAGTCGTTTCTGCTCTATGCGAAAGCAGCCACTTGCGGCGCCCCGCACCGAATGTGCGTAATTCCCTACACAAACAGTGCATAGTTTTGGCACCCTGCGCTCGCCTTTACCGTGCCTGGAATGCTTCGCCTCTTGCGCTTGCAAGCTTTATACTGTTCGCCTCCCGACACATCTCCCAGGAGGCCGCCATGCCCGAGACTAGACGCAGATTTGTGATGGCAGTGGCCGCTGCGGCCAGCTCACTGGCGGTTGATGCATTGTTGGCCCCTTCGCGGTCGCACCTGATCATGGCCGCCCAGCGACCGATCATACCGCCCCCGAAGCCCGCGCCCGCCGAGACTCAGAACCCCGCACAACAGGACGCCAGTTCACGAGACGCCAACGCCGCGAAACGAGCCATCCTCCTGAAAAACGAGAAGGAATTCCGCGAAGGCGTCGAGCGCCTCTACCAGCTGACGACCGACTTGCGCGACGAGGTCCAGAAAACCATGACTACGGACGTTCTTTCCGTTCGTATGGTCAAGAAAACCGAAGAAATCGAAAAACTCGCCAAAGCACTCAAGACCAAAGCCAAGGGCGGATGACCATGCCTCACCGTGCCAGCCGCTAGTGCAGTGGCTCGCGATCGTGGCCTCGGGCTGCTGAAAACGAGACGGCAGCTCGCATCGTTGGCCAGGGGGTGAGCAGTGGCACGACCTGATCGTCGTTCTGGATGACACCATCAGTGAGATTTACCGCATCCCTAATTTGATATTCGGCAGCGCTTAGTTCCAGGGCAGGGAGGAGAGATCGACGTTGCCGCCGGAGAAAATCACGCCCAGCTTCGGGGCGCCGCCATCGGCGCGTTTGGGCAGGTTCAATGAGGCCACGACGCCGGGCTTCAGCAGCGGCGCAATCGCCACCGCGCTGGAGGGCTCAATGATGATTTTCATGCGCTCCCAGACCAGCCGGGCAGCCGAAATGATCTCTTCTTCGCTGACGAGCAGGATGCGGTCCACGTGACGCCGCAGAATCGCGAACGTGCGCGGGGCGAGCGAAGCGCGCAAGCCATCGGCGATGGTGTCGCTCGACTCCAGCGATTGCAGCGTGCCGGTGGTCAGCGAACGGTAAGCATCATCCGCGCGCTCCGGCTCGCATCCGAACACGCGAGTGTCTGCGCGAATCCCCTTGGCGCCCAGGCACGTTCCGCTGAGCAATCCGCCGCCGCTGACCGGGGCGAACACGGCGTCGAGATCACCGGCGTCTTCAAGCAGCTCCTTCGCCGCAGTGGCCTGTCCGGCGATGATGCGGTCGTCGTCGTAGGGATGAACGAGGACCGCGCCGGTTTCCGCCTGCACGCAATCGCAGCTTTCTTTGCGGGATGATACTTTCGGCTCGCAGAAGGTGATTTTGCCGCCGTACGCTTCAATCGCCTGGATTTTCACTTTCGGAGCGTTCCGCGGCATAACGATGTATGCCGGCACGCTGCGCCAGGCAGCCGCGCATGCCACGGCCGCGCCATGATTCCCGCTCGACTGCGTCACGATGCCGCGTGCCGCCTCCTCGTTCGAGAGCGAGAAGATGGCATTCGACGCGCCGCGAATCTTGAACGAGCCGGTCTTCTGCAGGTTCTCACACTTAAAGAAGAGCCGTGCTCCCGCAAGTGCATCCAGTGACGCGGACGTCAGGACCGGTGTACGATGGATCCTGGCAGAGATGCGCGCGTGGGCGGCGACGATGGCCGCCCAACTCGGTGGCTGGTAGTTCACAGACTCGACTGATGGGGCGCTGGTCATAGGGTCGCTCTGGCTCGGCAGTTCTGCCAGGTCTTACGGTTTAGCGCGTCTTTCATTCTGGTGAAAGAGGCATTATGGCATGCTGGAACGTGCTCCGCGGCGTGGCGGAATTTCTGGGAACGCTCGCTTCAAGCTGGTACTAGTATCATGTGGCTATGCCAGCTTTGATGCTTGACGACGCTGTAAGCTCTGCTACGCTGGGATTGCCCTCCCAATTCGCGAGTTCCTCCGTCAGTCTATTCCTCGCGCGGAGGAGGCAAAATGAAGGTCCCCGAACGCCGACAAATGGCCCGTGTGAGTCTTCGGACGCCGCTGCGCTTCCGCGCGCTCGGCGTGGCCTCCGACAAGAGCGAGCATTTTACCGAAGCCCTGAACATCTCTCGCGGTGGGTTCTACTTCGCCTCTTCGGCTCCTTTGCAGATCGGAACGCCCATAGAAGCGACTCTTCGCATGCCCGCGGAAGTGACTGGAAACCCTTCGCAGGAGATGCGTTGCACCTGTCGGGTGGTGCATGTCCGCAACGAGCCTTACGGGGACGGCCGCATCGGCTTTGGAGCGGAAATCGAGAAATTCCAAAACGTCTCCGCTCACGAGCGCTGGATGAGCTGAAGGCAGATGTTAGAAGTTGGAAGTTTAGAAGGACAGAAAGCGTTACAGCCTCGGCTTATCCTGCCGCCGGCGAAAAGACAGCGACAGAGAAATCAGGGTTTTGGAGCGGGCACGGTGAAGGTGGTTTTTGCGCTGCCCACATTTTCAAAGTGATCATACGCGCGCACCGCAATCGTATGTTCCCCAGGAGCTAAGGCTGGAAAGCCGAAGTTGTAGTGCTCGACAGGCGCGTCGCTAATGCCCGTGTTCGGCGCGACGAGAATCCATTCACCGCCATCCAAGCTGTATTGAGCGCGTTCGATGGCCGAAAAAGCGTCGCGCGCGATGAACGATGCGGGATGGCTGGCACTCATTTTGGCGGAAGCCGGACCGACCCTGAGATCCTCGATCACGGGTGGAGTATTGTCGACTTCGAAGCGCTCGCTTTCGCGTTCGGTCTTGAGCGCCAGGGCCGGTGGGTTCGAAAGCGCATCCGAGGCCGCAATCTTCAGATAATAGGCGCCATCCGGCATCGTGGTGGTATCCCAGGAATAAAATTTCTGCTCGAGATTGTCCTTGAGTAGCTTCCACTCGCGTTCGTTTTCGCCGCGAAAGTAAACCGCGTAGCGGAGTTCGTCCTCGTTTTCGTCGTGCGCCGTCCATACGACCGTTTGATAACCCTTCTGCGCCGTGCCTTGCGGCGGCTGTTCGAACTTAGACGGAGCGCCGCTTTGCGTGATGACAACGCCGGAAATGTTTGGTGCCGGTGGCATCTTGAGCGTCACTACAGCCGGCTGGTTTGAAGAGATGACCAGGGGGCTCTGCGCGCGAATGCCTGGTTCCTGTAGGCCGATACCGTCGATCACCGGCGCGACGTTGCGCGGCAAGTACGCCAGATTGACCCAATCGATGCCGTCTCCCGGGCGGCTATCGTGAATGA
>QHYF01000021.1 GCA_003224075.1 Acidobacteriota bacterium | reverse complement strand
GCGCGTAAATGTGAATGAGGTGCTGCGCAACGCGGTTCGCCTGTTCGAGCCGCAATTCAACGCGGTCGGCAAGCCTACGATTACTCCGGAATTGTTCCTGACCGAGCCGCTGCCCGAGATCGATGCGGATCCCGACTTGCTGCACCGCGCATTTCAGAATCTGGTACTCAATGCGCTGGACGCAATGCCCGCCGGCGGGACACTGACGCTGAGAACCTCCCAGCATGAAGGCCAAGTGCGCCTCGAAGTGGCCGACACCGGCAAGGGCCTGACGCCGGAAGAGTGCTCGCGGCTGTTCACGCCCTATTACACGACAAAGTTACAGGGCACGGGACTTGGGCTCGCGATCGTGCAGTCCGTGGTCAGCGATCATCACGGCACGATTTCAGTTACGAGCGGCGAGGGCCGCGGAACCACCTTTCGAATCGATTTGCCGCAGCGTCAGGCCGGCAAGCCGACGAAGCCGCGCGAAGCGGCGCCGGAATCCAAGAGCACGCCGTCGACGATGGCCGCGGCTTCCGATTAGCGCTCCGTAAGAGGACCGACGCTTGCCGCGCAAAGCCCATCTGCTCCTCGTCGACGATGATCCGAACACTCTGGCCTCACTCTCCCGCGCCTTCCGAATGGCCGGACACGAAGCCACCGTATGCGACAACGCGTCTCGCGCCGCGGAACTCCTGCGCACGGAATCGTTTGACCTGATTCTTTCTGACGTGGTGATGCCCGGTAAGAGTGGTCTCGAACTGCTCGAAGATCTGAAGAAGGCTGGCGTGAAGACTCCAATCATCCTCATTTCAGGGCAGGCCAACATTGAGATGGCAGTGAAAGCTACGAAGCTCGGCGCACTCGATTTCTTGGAAAAGCCGCTCTCCGCGGACAAGTTGCTCGTGACCGTGGAGAACGCGCTGCGAATGTCGCGCCTCGAAGAGGAAAACCGCGAGCTGCGTCACCGATTGGGAAAACATGAGCTGGTCGGTTCCGGTCCGGCGATGAAGAAATTGATTGCGCAGATCGAGCGTGTTGCTCCCAGCGAAACGCGCGTGTGCATTCTCGGCGAGACCGGCACAGGCAAAGAGCTGGTCGCGCGCGCCATCCATGAAAAATCGCCGCGCCACGAGAATCCGTTCATCACATTGAACTGTGCGGCTGTGCCAGCTGAACTAATTGAATCGGAACTCTTCGGACACGAAAAAGGAGCGTTCACCGGGGCCGCAGCCAGACACGTGGGTAAGTTCGAACAGGCCGACGGCGGAACGCTTTGTCTCGATGAAATCGGCGACATGCCCGTGGCCATGCAAGCGAAGTTGTTGCGCGTGCTGGAAGAAGGCGAGGTCGAGCGCGTGGGCGGGGACAAGCCCATTCGCGTGAATGTGCGCGTGGTCGTGGCGACGCACCGGAATTTGGAAAGCCTGGTGAAGCAGAATGCCTTTCGAAGCGATCTCTTTCATCGCATTTATGTTTTTCCGCTGACGCTGCCACCGTTGCGCGAGCGCCCGGAGGATTTTCCCGACCTGGTGGCGCATTTTGCAAGGCAGGTGGCAGCGCAAAACGGCTGGAAAGATAAAATTTTCACGGAGGAAGCCATCGCCGAATTGCGCAAGTACGGCTGGCCCGGAAATGTCCGCGAATTGCGCAACGTCGTGGAGCGTCTCGCCTTGCTTGCCGACGACGATAACGTTTCAACCGCAGATGTTCGTCTCGTGCTTCTCACTTCCGATTCCGCATCGAGTGGTGCATCAAGCTCTTCCTCGGGAACGGGCACGCTAGCCGAGCGCACGGAAGCGTTCGAACGGGAAGTGATGCTCGCGGAAATTCGGCGCCACAATTTTCATATGACCAACGTGGCGAGAGCGCTGGGATTGGAACGCAGCCACCTTTACAAGAAGTGCCAGCAATTGGGAATCGACCTGCAAGCCCTGCGCAAGCCGGAATAAATTCGGTTTTTGCGGCGCAAACTAGTTTACAGCTAGCCCTCACAGAGCGAGCAAATTCACTAACTTATTGAAAATAATTTGGTTATGAGATGACAGGGAGGAGTACGATTTCGCTTGACAAATAACATATTGCGATATAGTATTTGCATATTGCAATATATAAGAGAGAGCCTCCATGAAACTCGGCGACAAACTTCGGTCTCTTCGTGCGGTGGAAGGTTCGCTGCGCGGCTTGGGCCGCCCGATGACCCAGCAGGAGTTGACAGCCGCCATGAAGCAAGAAGTTGGGCGCGGCTTGAGCCAGGCCTACGTCTCGCAGATTGAAAATGGGGCGCGCCCGCACCTGACACACACGACGCGCGAGCTGCTTGCGCGGTTCTTCCGGGTCTACCCGGGGTTCCTGGTGGACGATCCGGAAGGCTACACACCAGGCTTGCAGTCGGAATTGCGAGCGATCGACGCGAAAGTGGATTCGTGGCTCTTTGCCGGGGCCGAGCAGTTTACGGCAGATCCGCAGCTTCAGCGGGCGCTTGTAACCATCGCGGAGCATGAGGATTCGCGGCACGCGATTTTGCTTCTGGCGGAAATTCTCCGGACGCCCAACTTGGTTGACCGGTTGTCGGAGGTTTTGCGTCCCGGCAATGATCACAACGGCGGGGAGCACGGCAACGGCAATCCGCCGCGGACACACTTTCGCAGTAACTGAGGAGGTTGGGCCCCGGCTGGCCGGGGCCGTGGTGAACGAGGTCTGCGTCTCGAATTCCGGCTCGCGCGTTGCAACGGGGAGTTGCGCAGGAAAACGTCGCGCTCGAGGTGAGTTATGACCTGGTCTGATTTCTATCTCTTCTGCTTCATCGTGGGCTTTTCGCTGAGCGTGTTGTCATTTCTAGCCGGCGCGGTCCGCATTCATCTTCCTTTCAAGATGCATTTGCCATTTCACCTCGGACATCACGTCGGAGGCGGTCATGGCGGGATGCGAGGCAGCTTCCGGGCGGGTGTACATTTCTCCTGGCTTAACGCTTCGACGGCGATGGCGTTCCTAGCCTGGTTCGGGGGCACGGGCTACCTGCTGACCAGGCACTCTCATCTCGTGGCCTTGATATCTCTCGGCATTTCCATCTGCGCAGGTTTATTCGCGGGCTGGCTGGTTTTCAAATTCATGGTGAAACTCATGCAAACGACGGATGCACCGCTGAACAATGACGACTATCGAGTTGAAGGCTCGGTGGGGACCATCAGCATGCCGATTCGCGCGAGCGGCACGGGAGAAATCATTTTTGCGCTGGGTGGAGTCCGCCGTTGCGCAGGCGCACGCACCGATGACGGAAAGCCCATGGAGAAAGGCGCCGAGGTGGTCATTGAGCGCTATGAAAAGGGGATCGCTTACGTGAAGAAGTGGGAGGAATTCACGCAATAAAAGGTTTCTGGACTGACGTTCGACACAAACAGTCCGGACGGGTGGAAGAAAGGAAGGTCCTTATGTTTGGGTTGCCAATGGAAGTGGTAGTCGGAGCGGGGCTGCTCGTTCTGGTGATCTTGATGGTCATGATCGTGGTGGCGCGAATGTATCGCAAGGCGGGGCCCAACGAGGCCCTCATCGTATACGGCATGGGCGGTACGCACGTGTACAGCGGCCGGGGCGCCATCATTTTTCCTATGGTGCAGACGTGCCGTGACCTGTCGCTCGAGTTGATGTCGTTCGACGTGGCACCGCAGCAAAACCTGTACACAAAGCAGGGCGTCGCCGTCACGGTAGAGGCGGTGGCGCAAATCAAGGTGAAATCCGACAAAGAGTCGATCTTGACGGCTGCCGAGCAGTTTCTTTCCAAGCGGCCGGAACAGCGCGAGGCCTTGATTCGCCTGGTGATGGAAGGCCATCTGCGGGGAATCATCGGGCAGCTCACCGTGGAGCAGATCGTCAAGGAACCGGAGATGGTTGGCGATCGCATGCGCTCCACCTGCGCCGACGACATGAGCAAGATGGGGCTCGAAGTCGTCAGCTTCACGATCAAGGAAGTGCGCGACAAGAACGATTACATCACCAACATGGGGCGGCCGGACGTGGCGCGCATCAAGCGCGATGCGGAAGTGGCCGCCGCAGAAGCCGACCGTGATATCGCCATCAAGCGCGCCGAAGCGACGCGCGCCGCCGCCGTCGCCAAGGCTCAGGCCGACCAGGAACGCGTGGCCGCCGAAACGGCTTCTCTTGCCAAGCAGGCCGAAGCGCAACGCGACCTGGACATCAAAAAGGCCAGTTACCAAGAGATGACAAAGAAGGCGCAAGCCACCGCTGACAAGGCGTACGAAATCGAGACCAACGTCATGCAACAGCAGGTGGTTGCTGAATCCGTAAGGGTTCAGCAGGTGGAGCGCGAAGCCCAGGTAAAAGTGCAGGATGCGGAAATCGCGCGCCGCGAACGCGAGCTCATCGCCACCGTGCTGAAACAGGCGGAAATCGAGCGCCAGCGCATCGAGACGCTCGCCAACGCCGAACGCCAGCGCCTGATTACGGAAGCGGAGGGCCGCGCCTCGTCGATCCGCGCGCAGGGTGAAGCTGAAGCCGAGATCATCTTCAAGAAGGGCGAAGCCGAAGCCAAGGCCATGAACGTCAAGGCGGAGGCGTACCAGGAATACAACCAGGCCGCAGTGGTGGACAAACTCATCAGCGGACTGCCGGAAGTGGTGCGCGCTCTCAGCGAGCCGCTCAGCAAGGTGGATAAGGTGACCATCGTTTCGACGGGCAACGGCGACGCCGCCGGCGCGTACAAGCTAACCGGCGACATCACGAAGATCGCCGCGCAGGTGCCCGCGCTTTTCGAAGCGCTCTCCGGCATGCAGATCTCGGACCTGCTCAGCAAGGTGCGCCTGATCGGCGACAAAGCGCCGAAGCCGGAGCAGCAGCCACCAGCTAAGAAGTAACGACGATCGCTTCCGCCCCGGTGGGTGTACACACACTCACCGGGACGCCAATGGTCTTGGGGGATGGTCATGACCATCAAAGAAACACTTCTTGTTGTTTGGATTTTCGTGATGGTGGGCGTGCGTTTTTTCTTCGGGCACTTTTGGGGTTGCACAGTTTATGCGCTCGAGAAGGCCGTCGCCTTTGGCTTCGTGTCTTTGCCGGTCATCGCAAAGTTTGCTGCGGGGATTTTCAGGGGGCACGTCCTGTCCTGACGGAGGCTGAAGGGGCTCGAAAGCGCACTCGATTCGATCTTGAAGTTTAGAGTGGTTCGAAAGATCTGGTTTTGAAAGGAGATGCATCATGGGACTCTTGGAACGGGTAAGCACTTTAATCCGCGCGAACATCAACGACATGGTTGATCGGGCGGAAGATCCGGAAAAAATGATCAAGCAGGTGATCCTCGATATGGAGAACCAATATCTGCAGGTCAAGACACAGGTGGCTGTTTCCATCGCCGACCAGCACATGCTGGAAAAGAAACTGCGGGAAAACGAGGAGGCCGGGAAGGACTGGATGCGCAAGGCGGAGACTGCCGTGGACAAGGGCCAGGACGATCTGGCGCGCGCGGCGCTTGACCGCTTCCAGACTTCACGGAAGCTGGCGCAGAGCTACCGCGAACANCAGGTTGAAACGCTGAAGGGGGCGCTTGTGAAACTCGAACAGAAGCTCGAAGAAGCCAAGTCCAAGCGCGATTTGTTGCTGGCGAGGCATCGCCGCGGCGTCGCCCTCGGCAAAGCGGCGCGGGCACAAACGGTCCTTGGCGACAACTCGAAGGGCGCCACGTTTGACCGGCTCAAGGACCGCGTACACCAAACCGAGGCAGTGGCTACCGCCGAAGTCGAGCTGCTCACCGACGACGTCGGGGAAAAACTGACACGCCTCGACCGCGACGCGGAAGTGGACCGCCTGCTCGCCGAGCTCAAGGCGCGCCGCAGCCTACCCGCCTGAAATGGTTTACTTTCCCCTGTGGCCGGGCCGTTCTGACGCGTCCGGTTGGCCCGGCCGAATTTCAGGACTCAAGAGGTCGGTGCCCTTCCAGCTCATTTGAGATATGGATGAGGACGACCCCACAAGAAGCACTGGCTCTTGCACGCATGTCGCCTCACGTTCCCGCCGATTCCATGCCCCGCCGCTTCAGCGGCTTCCAGCTCGTATCGCCGCGCAGATACTGCCACAGCCCCTGCAACCGCCAGAACATGTGCATCTGCCGGTAAGGAAAATGCTCCAGAAAGCAGCAGCCGATCAGCCGAGCGACATCCTTCCAGTCATTGTACCGTTTGTAGGTGAGCTCTTCCTGAAGCACTGACCCGATGGAAATGACGGTGGCAAAAGCGTAGCCGAAGAGTAGAAACTGCAGGAAAAATTCCCTGCTGAGCATCCCCAACACGGCCGCGAGCGCAATGGTGAAGATCCCTCCGATTTCCACCACCGGAGCGAACAGTTCGAACAACCACAAGTAGGGAAGCGCAAAACCCCCGATTCGCCCGTAGCGGCGGCGGAACATCATGTCGCGGTTTCTCCACAGAACATCGAACAAGCCCTTCTGCCACCGCGCCCGTTGTCTTGCCAGTGAGCGCAAGTCCGACGGCACTTCGGTCCAGCACACCGGGTCCGGCACGAACTGGATCCGATACTTCTGGTTGCGTTCCAGCAGATACCGATGCAAACGAGTCACCAGATCGATGTCCTCTCCGACGGTATCCGCGCGATATCCGCCAACGGCCCGCACCAAGTCCGTGCGAAAAACTCCGAACGCGCCGGATATGATCATGAGCATGTTCATTTGCGCCCAGGCCTCGCGTCCGATCAGAAACGCCCGCAGGTATTCCACGACCTGCACGACCTCAATGCCTTTCCTTGGCAGCAGCACCTGCTGTAGCCGTCCGCCTTTGACTCCCGAGGCATTCAACACGCGCACGATGCCCCCGGCGCCGATCACCTGCTTTGGGTCGCTCAGCACTGGAACCATGATGCGCAACAGGGCGTCCGGCTCCAATACCGAGTCCGCGTCAACCACGCACATGTACGGCGAAGTCGCGGCATTCAGCCCCGCGTTTATGGCGTCCGCCTTGCTCCCGATCGAATCCTTGTCTATCACCAGCAACCGAGGATCTCTCACGCTCCGGTAGAGCGCTTTCACGGGCGCGCTCTTTAGCTCTTGGATATACAGCGCATTCATCTGCCGCAGCTCAAATTCTTCCTTTAGCTCGTTTAGAGTGCCGTCGTTTGATCCGTCGTTGATAACGATCACTTCCACTTGCGGATAATCCAGCGAGAGCAGGGAACGCACGGATGCACGGATTGACTTTTGCTCGTTGTGCGCGGGTCCAAGTACGGTGATGGGAGGCGAGAGAGGCGACGATTTGATCCAATCCAGCCGATAGCTCTGCAGGCGGCGCTGGTGCCGGGCGCTGGTATAGAAGGCCACTAGCAGAAGGGACAAATAGATGAGATTACAAGTCACGTAATAAAGGAACAGCCCGTTGTTGGCCCATTCCAAGAAGCGCGGCATCATGACGCAACCGCGTCGGGCTTTGCCGACACTCCGGGATGTATTCCAGGACCCAGTGCCACCTTGCGGCCGGCGATATCCAGCAAATGGCCTCGTCGTTCCTCCTCCATGGACCGCCCGGTCTGCAGTTTCTCGAGCAACTCGCCGTAGATTCCAGCGTTTTCGGCCGCGGTGATATAGGCATCTATTGCATAGGCATCTTCGGTGTCCGCCACGGCCCCGAAAATCACGGAGCTGTCTTCGTCCTGGTCCGCGAGGGCCTGCGCCGCGCGCAGCCGCACCAGCCGGTGCGAATCCGTCAACGCCAGTAGCAGAGCTGGGATCGCGCGCACCGTGCGCAACTGGCCCAGCGCAACGGTCGCGCGCAACCGCACAAACCACACTGGGTCCTTTACCATCTCTGCCAGCACGGGCGGAGCAATCTTGGGCCGGGCGTTCCCCAAGGCGCGCGCGGCGGATGCTCGCACCTCAGGTGCTTGGTCCCCAGCCATCTCCGTCAGGTCTGCATCCATGGTCTGCGTGGCGACCTCCCCGAGCACTCTTCCCAGTAGCTCCCGCAACTCTCCGTGCGCGGCAGCCATGTATCGCGGCACGAGTTGCGGCCGTTCGCGGCAGCAATTCATCAGCGCGTTCTCCAATGGAAGCGCGGGCACGACCAGCCCCCTTTCCCCCACCCAGCGGAGAATTTCCTCGGCAGCGGCAGGCAAGCCTGTGCGCCCCAATCCGCGCAGCGCGGCCAGCCGGGTTTCCGCATTGTTGTCGCGCAATCCTTCACCCAGCGCGGCAATGCCTTCCGCCGCGCGCGTCTGCCCAAGCGCAACGAGGGCTTTTCGCCGCTGCCACCCGTGGTATTTCCGCGCTTCATAGATGCGTGTTTGCATCAACCCGCTGACACGCAGAAAATTCAGCACTCGCGCCGCCCCTTCCGCGGGCGCCGCTTCGAGCGCATCCAGAGCTAGTGATTCGACGACTCTCCGGTCAAAGATCTTCCCGCGCCAGGCTAGGTACGGTATTTTTCCGGAAATCAGTTGCTCCCAGACGGCGCGGAAATGAAACACCCGCGCGTCTCGCTTCGCGAAATAGCGCTTGCGGTACGAGCGCCGGAGCAGAATGAATGCCAGCAGGAGCCCGTCCGCAACCAGCGCAGCAAAGATGGCCTTTAAGACGATGCCTGCGGGACCCAGTTTGTGGATCAATCTAAAAATGGATTCCATAGCTGAATCCAAAAGAAGTTTGTGTTCGGTCCTGGGTTCTTTTCTGATAGGCGGCGTAGGCGGTTACGTCCTGCCGCCGCGTAAATTGAAATTTGAACCCGCCGCCGTACGATTGCGCCGAAAATCGTCCGACCTGATCCACAATTGCAAAATTTTCGGTACCCGCCGCAAAGAACACGTTTCCGCTCAGCCGGCGCTCACCCCGCGCCGCCAACGGAAATCCCAGCCGTGTTGTTCCGGAGGGCCGCCACTCCGCGGCGGTGCTCGAAAAACGGCTCCGCGCCCCCAACAAGCTCAGCGACCAGGTCCACTCCCGTGGCAAATAAAATGTCGCTGTTCCGTTCAGCGTCAGGATGCGCGCCGCCGTAAACCAGTACCAACGCTCTTCCAACGCCGCCCCGGCTCCCCGCAAAAACCCGGATTCGCCAATTCGCCAGCCTCGGTCGTAGCTATAGAAGGCTTCGGTCTCCGGAATAATTCCCACATCGTGCGCTGATGCGCCGCCAAGGGTGAGTCCGCCCCAGCGCTTCGAGCGCCCGGTCGCGCTGGCAATGAACTTTCCTGCAATCGTTGCGTTGCGCTGATAGAAATTTCCGGCAAAGCTGGTGCCCCAATGTTCCTTCCAATGTGACGTCAGGCTGACCCATTCGCCTTGGTAGGTGCCCGCAAAGTTGAAAAGATTCGTGTCCGTTCCCAGGCGCAATTCGTGCTTCGGCTCCGCGCGGACCGAGAGCAGCCCGGCCCTTGACTCTTCGCTGGCCGGTTCCTGCTGCAGGGCTGTTACAAATTCTTGTCGCGCGTCATCCATTCTTCCGAGGGCGCGCAAGGCTCGCCCGCGTGCGGCATGCAGATCGGCCCGCTTTTGGTCCACTTCAACAGCAGCGTCCAGCTCCCGCAGACCCTCTTTCCATCGTTCTTCGCGGCCAAGCGCACTTGCCAATCCCAGTCGCAAGTCCGGATCTTGTGGTGCCGCCCTCGCCAGGAGACGGAATTCGCGCTCGGACTCAACGATGTGCCCGGACCACAGCAGAATGCGCGCTCGCCACGTCTTTGCTTCCACGTCCTGCGGCGCCTTTCTGAGAACGCCGTCCACAACTCTCATCGCGGCGTCCCAGTTCTGCACTTCCGCAAACCGGCGCGCGTCGCTCTGCCAGTCGCTTGCGACTTCCTGGCCGTGAATGCGCGCGGAAAACATCATGACCAGGCATAGTGCCGCTAGAGCACACCAACCCGGTTCCGGTTTCCGTAGAATGCGAGGAACTGCGATGGTTCGTCCTTTAGGCGAGTTTTGCCTTCCTTTAAATCGAGCAATGCGGCTTCCAGACTCGCCTTCATGCAACCACCTTGTTGTCTCTGAGTTACTTCCGGTAAAAGGCTTTTTCGTCGTGCCCACGCGATTTTTATGCCGTGTTCACAGCCTTCGGAACGCCATGCTGTCTTTAGGTTCGGCGCTCTTCTGTAGTTTCTTGCTAGACCCTGTGCGAAAATGCCCCAAAATGAACTCTGTGTTCGTGTTCGGAACAGCAGTCGCGGCGGCAGCGGGGGGAGCAATCGCATATGGTACGGCCTGGCCGCGAGCGCAACTGTTTGGGTCGACCATCTGCAGGACCAATTCGGCGAGGAAGCTGGCCATCACATTTGACGACGGGCCGAATCCGGCGATCACTCCGAGGCTGCTCGATCTGCTGGATCGCTACAACGCGCGCGCCACATTTTTTCTGATTGGGCGCTTTGTCAGGGAAAGTCCCGAGTTGGTCAAAGAAACCGTCGCGCGCGGGCACGTGGTGGGGAATCATACGGAGACTCACCCAAATCTCTTCCGGCTTGCCCCCATGCAAATTCGAGTTGAGCTTCGGCTTTGCCACAGCGCCATCTCCAATGCGATTGGCGCGCCGCCAAAGTGGTTCCGCCCACCTTATGGCTTCCGGAATCCTTGGGTGATTCCGGCGGCTCGGGAACTCGGTTATGGCACGGTGATGTGGACGTTGATTCCGGGAGACTGGCGGGAGAGGCCGACGGAGTGGTTGCTTCCTCGACTTCAGCTCATTGCCGACCATGCTCAGCGAAGCCTGGGGAATGGCTCCAAACCCGCCGCCAGTGGTACCGGTGATGTACTGTGCCTGCACGACGGTTCACACCGCCAAATGAACGGCGACCGCTCGCGAACGCTCGCCGCCCTCGAATACTGGCTGCCTCGCTGGCGTGACCTCGGCCTCGAATTTGTTACAATCGAGGAAGCGGTGCGCCCACCCGCGTTTTAATCATGGACGAACGCGCCTTCTATACGGAAAAAGAAGAAACCCGGAAAGTGAAGCTCATCTGCCCGAGCTGTCACAAGGATTTTGAATTCCCGGTTCGCTGGAAAGTCTGCCGGAAGAGGAAAGAATTGCCGCGCGGCGTCAGCGAAGAAGACAAGAGAAAGTTTGACAAGGCTGCGTCGTACATGGTTCGGCTGGACGATCTCGTGGCGTGCTACAAATGCCGGAAACGCTTCGAATTAACCGGCCAATCCACGGTTCTCATCAGCGATAATCTTGGGGATCCCAGCGCCGATCCAGAAAATTTCGGCAATCGCTAATCCGCTCTTCTGGTCCGAATGTTTAACTTCGAACTTTTAAATCTCCGGATACATATCGAAGAAGGCTTCGATGGATTGCCGGAAGGTTGATTCGATCTCTTCCTTAGTGCCCTCGATAAGATGCATGGTCACGCGCGCCGTGCGGCCATTCTTCAGCACCACCGACGCGTCCCTCACTTCGCGAAGTTCTTCTTCGGGTAACAACCGCATCCCGTAAATCAGCGCAAGCTTGGCCATGCGATTCTCCTCACTCTTGCTAGAGCGTAGCCCTCGCCCGGATGCAGGTCAAACCGCCGTCTGATGCCCTCATGTGCCCTTCCCGAAGGCCGGTCGCGGTATACTCAGGCATCCGAGATCGTTGCTTAATGCATCGCATCAAGTGTTGCGGAGGGTTGCCATGAGAGAGCTGCTGCGTCGAGGGTTTCGCCAAATCCTGTTTTTGATGGCAAGCATTCTGGCAATTGGCGCGTCCTGCGCCGCGCAGCAGCCTGAAGGGCCGCAGTCCGACGCACCGCCTCCGGTAGCCCCCAAGCCTGCGCAGGGACAGCCGCCCGGCCCCGGCGAAAAAATCACTGTTCCCGCGGGAACACGAGTCGGCGTCGTGCTCCAGAACGGCATCTCCACACGTAGCGCCAAGCCGGGCGACTCTGTCTATCTACAGACGTCCTTCCCGATTACGCAGAATAATCGCGTCGTGATTCCCGTGGGCTCGTATTTGCGCGGCGCGCTGCTCGAATCCAAGCGCCCCGGGCGCGTTAAGGGAAGAGGTGAATTTCGGCTCCGTTTGGACACGTTAATTCTTCCCAACGGCTACACTGTCAATTTGAATGCAGCGCCACGCAGTGCGGATTCCGGCGGCAATGAGACCATGGATTCGGAAGGCAAAGTCACCGGCGGCGGCAACAAGGGCAAGAAGGCGGGGACGGTGGTATCCACAACGGTCACAGGAGCGGGGATAGGCGCCATTGCCACCCGCACCCCCAAAGGTGCTGGCATTGGCGCCGGAATCGGTGCGGCGGCGGGTCTCGCGGCTGTGATGCTGACGCGGGGGCCCGAAGCGGAACTCCCCCGCGGCTCTACGATGGACATTGTTCTCGAACGCGATCTCACGCTCGACGGCACCCAGATTCAATTCACCAATCTGGGGCAGGCCCAACCGATCACGCCCCCGCCCGTCCGGCCTCAATAGCGCAGCTTTCAGTCGATGCCGTGGACATACTCGCTAAGACTTGAAGGAACTATAAAAGAAACGCCTCAAGCACCGAATACTTGAGTGGATCCCTTTTACGCGGTTCTAAAAAAAATCATGCCGGGGCATGCTGCGCGGCATTGGCTGCGGAAGTTTGAAAACGCAACGGGCTGAAGCGATCCCAATCCAAGCTAACGCGCTGTTCGGTGATCCATTCGCGGACCAGACGCGCGGTGATGGGCGTGAGCAGGATTCCGCTCCGAAAGTGGCCCGTGGCCATCAGCAGGCCCTCCACGTCGGTCGGGCCGAGTATGGGAAGATGGTCGGGAGAATCCGGCCGCAGGCCTGCCCACGTTTCTTCGACGCGCGCGTTCGCAAGGCCAGGCGCGAGTTCGATGGCCGCTGAAAGTATTTTTTGGATGCCCCCCGCGGTCGTTCGCTTATCGAAACCCACGCGCTCGACCGTGGCTCCGGCGATAATTCGTCCATCGTTCCGCGGCACGAGATAGATCTTGTCGGACCAGAGCACTCGTTCGATCATCAGATCCTCAGCGCGTAGCGCGGCCATTTGGCCCTTCACGGGCCGCACCGGGGCATATGGCGCGGCATCCTTGATCGCCGCGGAAAAACAGCCTGCGGCAATGATGGTCCATTTGGCTTCAACATTCTCGTTTTGCACAACCAGTCCCGCACACCGCTTTCCGGCGCGCCAAATCTCTCTCGCGCCGTTCCCGGGAAAGAACTCCGCGCCGCTGCGCTCCGCCGCCTCCAGCACCGCGCCGGTCAGCGCCCGGTTGTCCACCGATGCTTCGTCCGGCCTGAGCACGGCTGCTTCGACTTCTGCGCTCAAAGCGGGCTCGAGCTCGCGCGCATCCTCGGCGCGAAGCGGTTCTGCCTTCAAGCCAAGCCCGTGATGCAAGGCAATGATGGTGCTGAGTTCGGCTTTCGCGTCTTGTGAAAACAGGGCTTCGAGCGTTCCTTTAGGGCGGAACCCCGCGCTCTTCCCGGAAATCTCCTCGACCCGCGCTATAAACTCGGGATAAAGCGAAAGGCTTGCCTTTCCCAGTGGCACTATCGCAATCATCCCAGGATTTTCCGGTGCGGGAGAAAGGATTCCCGCACTCGCCCAGGACGCTTCCTGGCCTGGCTGCTGCCGGTCAAACACACCCACGCGCAAGCCGGCGCGCGCGAGTTCCAAGGCTATGGCCCCGCCAATGATTCCGCCGCCGGCGATGGCCACATCGAACTTCTTCATAGCGTCATCTTATCGCATCCGCCCGCCTGCTTCATTCGCAGGTGCGAATTGGGGACAGTTGGATGCGCATAATGGGAAGAAACCCGAAATGAGAGGGAGTATCTAAAGCGAGCCAACAAGTTCTTCCGACAAGACCTGCGCTTTTTTGGCGAGACTGCGCGCCCGGCTCCAATCCCCGGCCTGCGCTGCTTCTCGCGCGTCTTTGATGAAGCCCTTGATCTTGGAGACCAGGTCCGACTGTGCCGCGTTCAGGTTTTTCCCCCTTGCGGACTGAAGATTTTTCTCCGCGACCTTCAAACTCTGGTTCGTTTGCTGCTGGGCAACCGAGGTTTCTTGCGGCGTAAGTTGCGTGGCGATTACGGGTGCGGGTGCTTCCAGTTTTTCGGTCTCGTTCCCTCCATTTGCCGGCGCCACGCCGGCGCGAGGCCGAGGCGGCATGCTCCGCACATAGAAGAGGCGAGGAGGAAATGGCGGCAACTCGAGACGCAGCTCAGGAACCGGATCCTCCGAGACAGCGCTCACCGTTGCAGGACGCGGTTGAACTGCGGGCCGCACCTGCACGGCTGTCGCCCAAGGGACGCTCGGTCTTTTCCTTATGCTGCATCCACCCACCAGGAATGAAACGCAGCTAAGCAGAACAATGGCCGAACAGAGAGAACGGGTCGGAAGTATGGCTCGGGACCGGGCTAGGTTTTCGATCATGTTCAGGCCGCGAGTGGCAGTTCGATGCGGAACGTGGTGCCCCGGCCGACCTCCGAAGTAAAGTCTATCGAACCGTTATGCAGCTGTACAATTCGGAACGTGCTTGCGAGTCCGATTCCGCTGCCTCCTGGACGCGTGGTGAAGAATAACTGAAAAATTTTTTGACGGTTTTCCAAAGGGATACCTTTGCCGGTGTCGCCAACGGTGATTTCCGCCATTTCACCGCGGCGGCTCAGGACTAGCCGCAACTGCCCGCCGCTGGGCATAGCCTCCGCCGCGTTCAGTACCAGATTCAGCACCGCCTGCTTGAGCAGCGCGCGATCAACGTACACTTCCGGCACGTCGATCGGCAGCAGTTGCGCCAACTGGATATTGGACTTCTGCAATTGCGGTCGGGCGATTTCCAAAACCTCTCTCAAAAGCTCGGCGAGTTGCGTGGCTTCCAGACGGATATCCATGGGCCGGGTGAAATCGAGGAATCGCTTGACTACCGCATCGAGCCGGTCGATTTCTTTATCGAGCACTTGAACGGCCTGTTGCGACGCGCTGTACTGTTCCGCAAAGAGCGATTCTTTCAGGTTTTCCAGCCACAGCCGCATGGAATTTAGCGGATTCTTCACTTCGTGGGCTACGCCGGCTGTAATGCGCCCCAGCGCCGCCAGCCTTTCGCTCACTTGAAGCTGCGTGTTGATGCTTTCCAGCGAATCGAGGTCGCGCAGCGTGACCAGCGCGCCCATGCGTTCTCCGTCTTCCTGGATGGCTTGCACGCTCACGCCTACCCGTCTTAGACCTTCGCTTGTCTCCAATTCGGTTTCGGCCGCAACTTCGCTGAGCTCATCGCTCTCAATGCGCAGCGCCCCGCACAGAGGATGCCCGGCTGGAAAAATTTCCGTCACCCGCCGTCCCAAAAAGTGCCCCGCCGGGGCGCCGAGAAATTTTTCCGCGGCCGGACTAATCATGACCGCGCGCGCATCCCGGGTGAACAGGAGCAAGCCGTCTTCGAGGCCGGCCATGACGGAATTCATGTTTTCACGCATGGTGCTGAAGATTTCATGCACGCCGCGCAATTGCTGCCCAACCTGCGAGATCTTTCGGCTCACCTGCCCGAGTTCGTCGCCACTGCCGGCTAATTCTCTTGCCTTTGCAGAAGGCGCATCGTATTGTCCTGCCGAGATGCGGTCCAGTTGAGCGGCGATGTCGCGGAGCGGAGCCAGTGTCGCGCCACTCACGACCGCGGCCAGCAGGGTAGAGATCACCAGGGCTACCAGCACGATGGTTCCCGAGGTGCGCAAGCTCGGCTCGATATCGTTCAGAAGAATTCCGGAAGAAATTGCCACGCGCACTTCCCCGAAGGGCTGGTTCGCGTTGCTGAATGGAAAATCCAGCTCGAAAACTTTGGAAGGACCAGTGAGAATTTTCACTTGATGCAGGAAATTTCGCTGAACTAATTGGGGAAGAGGTGTTCTTCGCGGTAGAACTGTTCCGGGCAAGTTTTCATCGGTTGAGATCAGCACCATTCCCTCATGGTCTGTAATCGACACTTCGTAGATTAGAGGATTATCCTTCGCGGCCTTGAGCTGGGTCCGCAGGCCTTCGTTGATTTCGAAAGCGTGCCTCACGAAATCGTGAATTTCCTCCGGAGCGTCCGACGCCGGCCGCAGCCCCTGTTGCGCCGCTTCCGTCAGTGCGTGTTTTGCCTGCAGAAACACCTGATTCGCCAGATCATTCGCGCGTTTGTTGGTTGCCTGGAGGAGTTGCTCCAGAAGCTGCGCGGCGAACACGCCAGACAGCACCGCCACAACGAGCAGCACCAGGCTCGTCATGACCAGTGTCAGTTTTGTTCGCAGCCGCAGCTGCATTCTGCGTTCCTACTCCGTGTCGGCGCGATCGCTGCCGTATTCCTTGAGCTTATTATGAAGCGTCTTCAGGCTGATGCCGAGCAGCTCTGCCGCGCGCGTCTTGTTGTTTCCGGTTGCCCCCAGCGTTTGCAGGATCAGCTCGCGCTCCATCGCATCGACCGTCGTTCCCACGGGAAATTTGATGGTCGAAAGATCGCTCGGCCCTTTCGCAGATGTTTTTCCAAATTCCCCAGGCAGGTTGGCCCGGGTGATCAAATCCTTTTCGCACATGATCGAGGCGCGCTCCAGAACATTGCGCAGTTCGCGAATATTTCCCGGCCAGGTGTGCCCCATGAAAATATCCAGCACTTCTGCGCCGATGCCGCGCACGTGCTTCCCGTGCTTGGCGTTGACGTCGCGCAGAATATGCTCCACGAGCGGCGCAATGTCCTCCTTGTGGTCGCGGAGCGGCGGAAGGCCGATGTGAAACACATTCAGCCGGAAGTAGAGATCCTGCCGCAACTGGCCGCTGCTCACAGCCTGCTCCGGATCTTTGTTCGTCGCCGCCAGCACGCGCACATCGACCGGAGTTTCCGTCTTGCTCCCCAGCCGGCGCACTTTGCGGTCTTCCAGCACGCGCAAAAGCTTTGCCTGTGTCGGCGCAGGCATCTCGCCGATTTCATCCAGCAGCAGCGTTCCTGCGTCCGCAAGCTCGAAGCAGCCGATGCGCCGCTCGGCCGCGCCGGTAAAGGCGCCGCGCTCGTGGCCAAAAATCTCGCTCTCCATCAGTGTCTCAGGGATGGCGGAGCAATTGATGGCCACAAACGGCCCGGTCGCGCGCGGTGAAAGCTTGTGGATTGTCCGCGCCACGATCTCTTTTCCGGAACCAGTCTCTCCGGTGATGAGCACCGACGCCGAGCTCGGCGCCGCCATCTCCACGATGCGCATCACTTCCTGCATTGCCTTGGACGCTCCGACAAGATCGCCGAGTCTCCCTGCCTCGCGGAGTTGCCGCTGCAGAACCAGCAGTTGCCTGGCGTCTCGCGCCTTGCTCAGTGCGCGATCCAGTAGCGCGCGCAAGACTGGGCCCTTGAGCGGTTTTTCGATGTACCAGAAGGCTCCCGCTTCGATGGCCGCCACCGCCCGCTCCTCACTCCCTTTGCCGGTGATAATGATGGCGGGCACATCAATCAATTCGTTGCCAAGCTGCTTCAGCAGGTCCAACCCATTCATCCCGGGCAATTCAACGTCGGCAATCAGCGTGTCCGGCTGGTAACTCGCGAATTTCGCCAGCGCCTCTTCCGCCGTTCCCACGCCAAGAACGTCGCAGCCCCATCGTTGCAGCAGTTGTTCGTAGCCTTTCCGCGCATTGTCTTCGTCCTCGACAATCAGGACGCGATCCTTCCGCTCCAGCGTTTCGACGGCGCGCACCGCCGCACGAGTCTCTTCGCCCATGGGTCTCAGCCTCTCCTCGCTTTGCTTTCGATGAATGGCTTACACACTGATTTACTGAACGCTTCGACTCTAACAAGCCTCCGCGCGCTTGCCAAGTTCCAGCATTTTATTTGTACGCGTTCGGGCTCTGGCCAAATTTCGAGGAAAGCTCTCGGAATAACTGAAGGCCGGCGCCGCCCCTCAGCTGCGCCGGCCCATCCCAACCCTACAAAAGATCTGAGACCTTGAATTTGCTCTAGCCAGTTCTTCTCACTCTTTCACCAGATACAATGCCCGCTCAAGCTCCAGTTCGAGCTTTGCGCCTTTCGGCAGGTTTAACTCGTGGCCGCGTCCCGACTCCATCAGGTACGCCGTGATTGCCCCCAGCGTCGCTCCCTCCGCCGCTTCCTTTTTGTCTTTGTCCTTCACGCCTTTCACTGCGCCAATCGCGGCGCCGGCCGCCGCAGCTTCTGCTGCGTCATGCTGCGTGCTGGATCGTCCTGCAATCAGGCCCTCTTGTTTCGGGCCGGGTTTCACACTATGGTCGCCCGGGACGCTCACCACTTCGGCCACAATTGGCAGAACGCCGAACTTCGTGCGAATCTCGTCAAACGTCAGCCAGAGTTTCGCCCGGCCTGCCACTCCTGCTGGTTCGACGTGACTGATGTGGCCGTGGATTTCCGCGCCAGGCGGCAAATAGATGCCGCTGCCGGCTTCGAGCGGTTCCAGCGTCTTCACTTTGAACTTTGCGTTTTCTTGCGTGCCTTTCGTGTTCAGTTCGTCTTCCAACCGCACCAGGAATTTGGTTCCCGGCGCCACCGCGTACGTTTCCAAGGGCAGCCCGTGGCGCTCTCCGTCCGCTTTCTGGCGTAGTGGCTCAGGCATCGGAGCAGTTGGTTGTTGCATTGGTGCTTGCGTCGGTTCCTGCGCAGCGCACGCGATTCCGGAAGTCAGGATCATCGCCAAAACCGCCATGCCTGCTGATACAGTTCCGATCTGTGGTCGTTTCATGGTCTCCTCCTGCGAAAGGCTGAGCAGTACAGGAGAGCACTTCTGAAGCCAAGACTGCCTTCCTATCCGTTTCGCAAGTGACTCAAAATAAAGAGACTTGGAGGTTTCCTCGGACACTGCACGATATGGCCTCCGCTTGCTGTCGGCCCTTTCCATCATCGGCCCGCAAGCCTTTTCCGACACTTTTCTAGTCCAGGGATTGCACTTTTCGGCTATTCTTCGAGGAAGCGCCGAATCCGGCGCAGGACGGAAGTGTACATCGCCGGTGTGACGCGGCCAGTCTGCGTATTTTGCTGACTCGGGTGGTACGCGCCAAACAATCGTGGCGTGCCGGCCGCCACTTCGGCCTCAGCGCCGTGCGCAAATTTGTAGAGTGCGCGCGAGGCAATCGTCCCGCGCATCTTCAGAATCTCGAGGTATCCGTCCCAGGCAATCTTCCCCAGCGCCAGGACCGCCTTGGGTTTCAAAATTTCCAGCTCGCGCTCGAGGTAACCACGGCAATTCGAAATCTCTTCGGGGAGCGGCTTATTCTCAGGCGGAGCGCACCGGCAGGTCGCCGCGATGTATGCGTTCTTCAGTCGCAGTCCGTCTTCGCGGTGCAGGGAAGCGGCTTGGTTCGCAAAGCCTGCCTTGTGCAGCGCGGCATACAGAAAATCCCCTGAACGGTCGCCAGTGAACATCCGCCCCGTGCGATTCGCTCCATGGGCAGCGGGCGCAAGCCCTAGAATCAGCAGTTGTGCTTGCACGTCTCCAAATCCCGGAACCGGCTTGCCCCAATACGTCCAATCGCGAAACGCCCGCCGCTTCTCCAGCGCCACTTTTTCGCGGTAACTCACCAGGCGTGGGCATTTCTCGCACCCTACAATTTCATTGTTCAAAGCACGAAGAAGTGCTGGTTCTTCCGTCATTGCGCCACGGCAGCACGTCCTAACAGCCGATTCAAATCCGCGTGCAGGATCGTGCCATCAAAAAGGAAATCGCAGCTGCCGGCCTGCATGAGTTCTTT
>QHYF01000267.1 GCA_003224075.1 Acidobacteriota bacterium | reverse complement strand
GCGTTCCGCCTACGCGTTCGAATCGCTTTTCTTCCAGCACGCGCAGCAGCTTGGCTTGAATCGCCAGCGGCAACTCGCCAATCTCATCCAGAAACAGCGTCCCGCGGTGCGCCAGGTCCATCTTCCCGACCTTGCGCGCACCCGCCCCTGTGAATGCCCCTTTTTCGTGCCCGAACAGTTCATTCTCCACGAGTCCTTCCGGAATCGCCGCGCAATTCAGCGCCACGAACGCCTGTTCGCGCCGCGGCGAAAGATGATGGATCGCCAGCGCAAACAATTCCTTTCCCGTGCCGCTCTCTCCGAGCAGCAGGCACGTGGAATCCGTCGCCGCCACTCTCTGAATCTGCTGGCTCACCTCGCGAATTGACGGATGCTCGCCCACGATCCGCGGAAATCCGTATCGCGCCGAGTATTCTTCGCGCAGCAGGAGGTTTTCCCGCAGTAACTCTTGCTGTTGCGCGGCGCGCTGCACCAGCAGCTTCAGGTGATCCAGGTCCACGGGCTTCTGCAGGAAGTCAAATGCGCCTTCCTTCATCGCCGCTACAGCTTCTTCCACCGAGCCGTATGCCGTCAGCAAAAGGACAGGTATTGTCGCGTCGGCCTGTTTGGTCTCGCGCAGGACGTCGAGCCCCGATGCTCCCGGCATTTTCAAATCCGTAATCACCAGCAGATACCTTCGCGCCCGCAACTTTTGAATTGCGGCCGCGCCGTCCGGCGCTTCGTCCACATCGTAGCCCGCGCGCTCCAATGCCTTGCGCAGCATGGCTCGCAGTTCGTTCTTATCTTCAACGAGGAGGAGAGGTTCCATCTCCCTCGTTTCTACCACGATTTACGTTGCGCTCAGGGAACAACCACACACATGTGTGCAGAGAAGGGAAGCAGTCGCATAAACGCTATTTGGGTAACGCGCCCGAATTGGCGCGACTCTCAGTTCATTACCGCGCCCAGCCGATATCTCCGCCGGACTTCCTCAGTTGGTCTTCCAGGTCATCCAGCCCTTGCTTCAGCTGCGCAATTTCCTGCTTCTTCGCCTGAATTTTCGCCATTTTCTCGTTGACTTCCGCCTGGCTGTTCTGCTCCGTCATGGCCTTTTGTGGATCGGTGTAGTACTGCACTTGGGACTTTTGTGCTTCGCGTTGCAGGATATCGAGTTCCCTTTCGGCCTTCGCAATCTTCTCTCGCTGGTCTTGGAACCTCTTCCGCCAGGCGGCCTCGCTGTTCGGATCTTCGCCTTTTTCTTTTCCCGCTTTCTGCTCGCCCCCCCCCTTTTTCTCCCCCGAGGCAGCAGCGCCGCCTGTGGAGTTTGTTCCGGCGCTTCCCGTGCCGGTTGTGCTGCTTGGCGCCGCAGGACCGCCCAGGTTATGGCGCACATCATCGTCCGTATAAACCTTCTTCGGCTTCTGTGCGTTCTTCTTCTCCTCACGAGCCTTCCTCGCCGCATCCGCGACTGGGTCGCTCGTCTGCTGCTGCGAAGAACCCTGCTGCTGCGCGTAGGCCGTCAGCCCCGCCAGGCACAACGCTGGAAGAATTAACGACGCCTTAATCCAAAATCTCATTCGCATGTGGCCCTGCCTTCCTGGAACAACTCGAAGACCCGACTATCTCTTAGATGGCATCCTGCTTTGATTCTACCGCTTCTGCCACCTTGCGTGGCAACGGTAGCGTAACTATAAATGCGGCCCCTCCCCCCGGCTGGTTCCGCACGTCCACCTGTCCGCCGTGTTGCACGATGATTTTCTGTACCACCGCCAGCCCAAGCCCGGTCCCATTCGCTTTCGTGGTAAAAAAAGGCACGAAAAGCTTCCGCAAAGCTTCCGCCGAAATCCCCGGGCCGTTATCAGAAATGACGATCGTTTGGAAATCCGTCTTATTGCCGCGCACGATCTCACCATGAATGACCACGCGCCCTCCATCCACCGCCGACGCGCACGCTTCCGCGGCGTTTCGTCCCACATTTAGCAATGCTTGCCGAAGCAGACCTTCATCTCCGCCCACTTCTCCGAAGGTTCCCTCGCGCCGAATCTTTACCTGCGGAATTGCCTCTCTCACTTCCGCAATCACCCGCTCCACCATCTTCTCCAGTGCCACCGTCTCATCCGGGATTTCCAGCGGGCGCGCGTACTTCAGAAACTCGGTCACCACGTGCGTGATGTTCCTTGTCTGCTTCAGGATTCGCTCCGCGTAGTCCGCTGCCTCCTTCTCGGATGGCTCCGACTGGATCATCTGCGCGTACCCCGAAATGATCGCCAGTGCGTTCTTGAATTCGTGTGCGATTCCCGCCGACAACTCTCCGAGAGCCGCCAGGTTTTCTTTCAGTTGCATTCGTTGCTGTAGCGCTGCCAGCTCCGTCAAATCCGTCAGCAGGCAGATGGCCCCGCTAATATTGCCTGCTCCTCGCCGGATCGGAGAAATGGTCACCCCCAGGTGCCGTTTATCCCCCGCGGGCGGAATATGCTCGACTTCTTCGCGCCGGTAAATCCTCCCCGTCGACAGGCACTCCGCGATCAGCTTCACCAGCTCCGTGGATGCCCCCAGCGCTTCGCTGTATCTCCGGAATCCCAGCCCGCGAATTCCCAGCACCTCCTCGGCCGCGGGATTCGAGCTGGAAATAAGTCCCGTGGCATTCACCACCAGCAGCCCTGCCGGCATATTCCTCGTGACCTCCTCGCTCAGCCGCTCGGTCTGTTCCGCGCGCTCCCTTTCCAAGCGGTGCAGCCGTTCCAGCTCCTTTTCCTGTTCGCGCAGTTGTTGAATCACTCCCTGCATCGACGCCGTCATGAACGCCGAAGCGTTCTCCGTGCGCGGTGTCCCCGCTCCGTCTTCCTTATGAGTTTCGCGCGTGCTCTGAAAAAACTTTCGCAGCAGATACACCGCAAGCCATGTGACCGCCAGGAGCCCGATTCCCAGTCCTGCGGCGATCAACCATAGATGCGGCGTGTTTCTTGCGGCTTGTAACGTTGCGAACATCACTGTGGTCTCCAGACCCTTCCCTCCATTCCTCTGCGTACCCCTGCACCTCTCTGCGTCTCTGCGTTATCTCTTTCTCTTCTTCCTCGACTGTAAACTGTCGACTGCCGACTTCTTGTCTATCCGGCGATCCCTCTGAAAACCACCCACCGCGCGGCAATCAGCGGCTCCCCGTATACCACCGCCAGTGCCCCAATCCCCAGAAACGTCCCCAGCGGCAACTGGTACTGGTTCGCAATCGCCCACCGCAACGCGCTCACCGATCCCAATCCCCGTCGGCTCGCTCGTTTGGCCAGCCCTCTCTTCCAGCCCCCCAGATAAAGCGACAGGATGACACTCACTCCAATCACGCTTCCGAGAAGGCTTCCCGCCAGAAGCGTCAGGAACGTCCCGCGCAAGCCGAGGAACGCCCCAACCATGGCCATCATTTTGACGTCGCCCATGCCCATGCCTTCGTGGCCGCGCACCATCTTGTACGCCACGGCCAGGCCCCACAGCAAAAAGCTCCCGAAGGCCGCCCCAAGAATTCCATCAACAATTCCGGCCGCAAATCCCGGCAGGTTCTGGTGCAGCAACCGCCCGCGGAAAACAGCAATCCCGCCGCAAAACCCGGCCCGTTGACCATGTCCGGAAGCATCCTTACACGCAAATCCGTTACCGTCAGGATAAGAATCAAGCAGGAAAAGAACAGCCACTTCACCATCGCCTGGGTTATGCCGAACTCGAGATACGCCGCCACAAACAGTGATCCCGTCGCGAGCTCGATCAGCGGGTACATCGCCGAAATCGCCGCGCCGCACGCCCGGCACTTCCCGCCCAGCCACAGCCAGCTAAACACCGGCACGTTGTCGTAGGGTTTGATCGGCGCACCGCATTTCGGGCACCGCGATGCTGGCGAAACAATGGAGATTTCCTCCGGAATCCGCGTGATACAGACATTCAGGAAGCTTCCAATGACAATGCCAAATAGAAAAAAGAAGGTGACGACCACACTCTGAATGTGCCACACCCGTTCCAGCGCCTCAACAAACGCCGCCGCCCTCGTGCCTCATCCCTAACGCCACGTTCATCCGTGGCTCTCTTTGTTATCTGTGCGCTCCGCGTTGAAATACTTTTTTTCGCCCCTTCCTGGCCGATCCGCCTTCTCTTACACGACGGATGACCGTAAACTGTCAAATGCGGTCTTTTCATGAATTGGTTCGAACGCAAAATCCGCCGCTACGAGCACCGCCGCTGGACCACCGACGACAACCGCCGCGTCCAGCCCTTTCACTGGGGCCTCGAGCACATTGGCGGCTCGCCCAACGGCCCCAATCCCCGCGTCTTCCTCCGTGAGTACGCCCGAAACGCCATCGAACACAGCGCCGACTGGTTCGCCGCGTCCCCCGCCACCGACTACCACCTAGACCGCGAAAACG
>QHYF01000020.1 GCA_003224075.1 Acidobacteriota bacterium | reverse complement strand
ACAACGGCTTCGGCGCCGCCTGCTTCGCCTCCTGCATCAACCGCTTGTGAACACTTCGCGAAAAGTCTCTGCGAATTTCTACATTCCTTGCGTCTCGCCGTTGTCTTTTTCATTAGCCCAGGGCATGTTTCCGCCGGCGTCAGGATTTCAACAGGACTTTCATCACGCCTGATTGTTGAGCAAAGCGAATCGCCGTTGGTGCTTCCGCGAGGGGAAACCTGCGCGTGATGAGCGGGTGCGGATCGACTTTGCGGGAACGAAGCAAGGCGATCGCTCTCGCGAACGGGCCGCAGCGGGACCCGATGATGTTGATTTCTTTGACGACGATGGGCCAGGTTTCCACGGGAGCGGCCCCATGAAACGTGGATTTAAGGACTACCATTCCGCGCGGCTCGGTCATCTGCTGCGCCAGTGCGAGCCCGGTGGGCGAGCCGGTAGCCTCAACGACGAGCGGGAAATCTTCTTTGATGCGCTTCAGGTCACTCGCATCGCCGCGGACTTTTCTTGTTTGAATGCCCGCACGGTGCGCGACAGCTAATTTTTTCTCGTGCTTGCCGTACATGACGACACGCGGTATCGCTGTGTGCAGCACGCGCGCGATGAGTTGCGCGAGTTTGCCATCGCCGAGGACGGCGGCGAAACGGAATTTCTTCACGTCAACCTGCTCCAGGATCTCGCACGCGGCGGCGAGCGGCTCCACAAAAACCGCCTGCTCATCTGTGATGTTATCTGGAACGAGATGCAGGTTTTCCAGCGGCAAAGCGAGATATTCGGCGAAGGCGCCGTCGTGCGCGACGATACCGAGAACGGTGCGCCGCGCACAGTGTGTTTTCAAGCTGCGGCGGCAAAAATCGCACACCGGCTTGAAGCCACGCGCAGAACAAGAAACGTTAATTTCTCCGCAAACGCGCTGCCCCATCCATCTTTTCTTTGTTGCGTTCGAAACGCCGCGCACATCCGCGACTTCGCCGAGGAACTCATGCCCAGGCGTCCCGCGAAAATTGTGATACCCGCGAAGAATTTCAACGTCGGTGTTGCAGATCCCGGCGAGCCGCACGCGAATGAGCGCCCAGCCCTTTCGCAATTTCGGTAGCGGCTTTTTCCTGGCTACAAGTCTGCGGCCTTGAACGATGAAGGCGAGCATTCAGCCCTTCAATCATCAGTGCAGCACAGCAGCTAGGGTCTTAATCAACAGCGGTTCCTGTTCAGGGAAGACGGTGCGGAGGTCCAGGATAAGGCGCTCATCTTCGACTCGGGCGATGACCGCGATTCCGGCGGGCGCGCGCCGGAGGCGCTGTTCGAGCTTCGTCGCGGAATACCGCGCGCTGGCGATGCGAATCACTTTGGACGGCAGGGATTGCGATGGCGTGGAGCCGCCGCCGGCCAGGGAAGCGCCGTCGGCGATTTCGATTTCCACTTCGTCGAGCGGGAGTTCCGGTCGCAGCTCGCGGATGAAATTTTCGGCGCGGCGCTTCAATTCGTAAGGAGTCATTCGAATCATCCGCATGGCGGGGACTTCGTTCCAGGCGGAGCGCAGATAAGCCCCAAGTGTCGCTTCGAGCGCCGCGATGGTGAGTTTGTCCACACGCAGCGCGCGAAACAGTGGATGCCGCCGCACGCGCGCGATGAGATCTTTTTTCCCCGCGAGGATGCCCGCTTGCGGGCCGCCGAGGAGTTTATCGCTGCTAAAGGTCACCAGGCCGACTCCGGCTTCGACGCTTTGTCGGACCGTGGGTTCGCTGACGCCGTGCTCGGAAAGATCAATGAGGCAGCCCGAACCGAGGTCCTCGACGAGAGGCAGACCGGAGCGCTGACTTAGGGTGACGAGCTCATCGAGCGAAGGCTTGTCGGTGAAACCAGTGACTTTGAAATTGGACGGATGCACGCGAAGCAAGAGACGCGACTTTTCGTTGATCGCGTTTTCATAGTCGGCGAGACGCGTGCGATTGGTGGTGCCGACCTCGCGGAGGATTGCGCCGCTCTGTTCCATGATCTCGGGGATTCGAAAACCGTCGCCGATTTCGATGAGTTCGCCGCGCGAGACGATGACTTCGCCGCCGCGAGCAAGAGCCGCGAGGGTGACCAGGACGGCGGCGGCGCAATTGTTGACGACGATCGCGGCTTCCGCGCCCGTGAGGCGTGTCAGCAACTCGGCGGTGTGAACGTCGCGCTTGCCGCGCGTGCCGGCTTCGAGATCGTATTCCAGATTGCTGTACTGCGTGGCCGTGCGGCGAAATTCCTCGACGACCGATTCGGGAAGCGGCGCGCGCCCCAGATTCGTGTGCAGAATCACCCCGGTCGCATTGATGACCGGCTGCAGCGAATGCGCGAGGATCCGCTCCACCCACTCGGCGATCGTTCCTTCGATATCTCCCACGGAGAGGGCCGCGACGACGCTCGCTGCGAGTTCACCGGCGATGCGCCCGCGCAAGTCGGCGAGCACCGCGCGCGCGACTTCCACCATCACGCTGTGCTCCACCCGTTTCGAAAGCGCCGCCAGGCGCGGCTGGAGGAGCAATTCATCGACCGAAGGAATCTGGCGCAGGAGTTCGGCTTGCTCTGCGGAAATAGCTCGCTTGGCGCGCGCGTCCATGGCCACATTTCAGCATAGAGCGGACGGGCGAGCAATGCCCGGAGTCTGTCCCTGAGAGCAGGAAGGGGAGAACGGCCCTGAAGGATGCCGAATGCGCATCGGAGAAAACGTCAAAGGGTTGACGCCCTAGCTGTGTACTTCTAGCATTGGAGTTCGGATTAGGATTGCGGTTCGGGGGGCTCCTCCACACATGGCGACCATCGACGAAGATCTGGCTACGGTTGAAAAAGATATCCGGCAGCTCAAGGTGGAATACGACCAGTATTTCGGCGGCGGCCGCAAGCGCCCGCCTTCGGAAATCGAATGGCGCATCGACCTGCTCCTCAAGCGTTACGCGGAGCGCGGCGGCGAGCTGAAGTCCGCGCAGCGCTTCCGCTTCAATAACCTCACGCAAACCTACGCAAAATACAAGGATATCTTCCGCAAAAAGCTGAAGCAGAAGGAAGAGGGCAGTATCCAGCGGCACTTCGGCGCGGCGGCGAGAGAGATTGAAGCTTCCCGCGCGCAAAAACAATCCGGAGAGCAGGCATCCGGGGCGGCGCCGGAAGAGTCCAAAGCATTCCGCATGACCTGTTCCGAACCAGAGCGCGAAAAGGAGAAGGTTGAGCAGCTTTATCAGGCGCTCCTGCAGGCCAAGCAGCAGGCCGGGGAAGAGACGGGAAAGCTGTCGCGCTCCAGTTTCAACGAATTTGTTCTGAAAAAAACCAAGGAGCTGCAAAAGCAGAAAAATTGCCGCGACGTCGAGTACGTCGTAGAAGTGGTCGAGGGCCAGGTCAAATTGAAGGCCCTGGTGAAAGCGTAGACCGCGTCCAGAGTTTCCCACAGACTCCGTACTTCCCCTATTCTTCCGCGACCCGTACACTGTTGTGCTTTTCCTTTTGCGGAGGAAAACATGGCGGTGGAGCGCGCGCTGATCAGCGTTTTTGACAAGACGGGAATTGTGGATTTTGCGAAGCGGCTCGCCGCGCTGAAGATCGAGATTCTCTCGACGGGCGGGACGGCGAAGCTGCTGCGCGAGGCCGGCGTCGGTGTGCGGGACGTTTCTGATTTCACCGGATGGCCGGAAATGCTGGGCGGCCGGGTGAAAACGCTGCATCCGAAAGTGCACGGGGGGCTGCTGTTCCGGCGGAAAAATGCGGAGGACCAGAAGCAAGCGGCCGAACATGGAATCGCGCCGATTGATATTGTGGTGGTGAATTTGTATCCCTTTGAAGCCACGGCGGCGAAGGCCGGGCTGACGGCCGAAGAATTGATCGAGAACATCGACATCGGCGGGCCCACAATGCTGCGATCGGCAGCGAAGAATTTCGAGAGCGTGACGGTCGTGACCGACCCTTCCGACTATGAACGCGTGGCGAGGGAACTCGAGAGCACGAACGAAACGGCCCTGGCAACGCGGCTGGAGCTGGCGCAAAAAGTGTTTGCCACAACTTCGCGGTACGACGGCATGATCACGATGGAACTGGAGAGGCTTTCTGCGGAGGGAGGACACGTCGAACTCAGCGCGAAGCCGGTGCTGCCCGAGCGGGTGCACATCGCACTCCGGCGGCAGCAAGAGCTGCGATACGGAGAAAATCCGCACCAGGCCGCGGCGCTGTACGTTCCGGCGGGCCGCCCGCCAGCGGGTTTGGCGGCGGCGAAGCAGCTTCAGGGCAAAGAACTTTCGTACAACAATCTCGTGGACCTCGAAGCGGCGCGGAGCCTGGCCGCAGAATTCAAAAACCCCGCAGCGGTGATCATCAAGCACAACAATCCATGCGGGACGGCAGAGCAGGCGACGCTGCTCGACGCGTATCTCAAGGCGTACGCGTGTGATCCGGTTTCGGCGTTTGGAGGCGTGCTGGCGTTCAACCGCATCGTGGATGCGGCGACGGCGGAGGACGTGGCGAAGCTTTTCGTGGAATGCATCGTGGCGCCGGGCTTTGACGAAAAAGCGAAGTCGCTTTTCACGGCGAAGAAAAATCTGCGATTGCTGGAGCTGCCCGCGGACGGACTGGAGCCGCAGCACGAGCTGCAACTGAAACGCATCCTCGGCGGGATGCTGGTGCAGCAGCCGGACCTCGGCGAAATCCATGGCAACGAACTGCGCACCGTAACGAAACGCGTGCCGACGCCGGAAGAAATGCACACGATGCGCTTCGCTTGGAAAGTGTCGAAGCACGTGAAGTCCAATGCCATCGTATTCGCGAAGGATGGCGCGACGCTGGGCGTCGGCGCGGGGCAAATGAGCCGCGTGGATTCGGTCAAAATTGCGGTACTGAAGGCGCAGAGTTCGTTGGCCGGAAGCGTTGTCGCTTCCGATGCCTTCTTTCCGTTCCCGGATGGCGTGGAAGAAGCAGCGAAGGCCGGCGCGACGGCGGTGATTCAGCCGGGCGGCTCGGTGCGGGATCCCGATGTGATCGCGGTGGCAGACCGGTTGGGATTGGCCATGGTATTTACTGGCATGCGGCACTTCCTGCACTGAGATTCCGTGACCCGTGTTTCGTGACTCGAGGCTGGGACCGGTGCGGGAATGGGGCGCGCACAAAACAGGGGTGGACGAGTGACGAGTGACGAGATGGGGAAGCAGGCCGTGTTGGTGCCGGGTGCGCAGTTCAAGTCAGCAGGTACAGAGGCGCGTGCTACCAGATGCGGCGGAGGCCGTAGGCGTCGAAGAGGGCTTCGTTGCTGACAATCGGGAGATTTTCGGCTTGAGCTTGGGCGATGAGCATTCGATCGAAAGGGTCCTTGTGAGAACCGGCCAGGAGTCCCGCGCGAATGCCGTGCTCGGCGGAAATGGAAAGGAATTGAAACCCTTCGCGTTCAAGGTGGCCTGCGAAATCTGCCACCAAGCTGGCTGCAGTGGGAAGTTTGCCGAGGCGGACTTTGGTGGCAACCTCCCAAGCCGAAGCGGCGCTGACGATGAGGATGTTCTTGGTGTCCGCGATGATTTTACGGGCAGGACGCGTCAGCCCCGGATCATCGGCGAGCCACCAAAGTAAGGTGTGGGTGTCTAGCAACGCTCTCACAGGGAGTTATTCCCAGGCGGAAAGTTCCTCGGGCGGCAAAGGCTCGAAAAACTCCGGTCCGACATGCAGCTGGTCTTTCAGTGAGCCCGGCTGGCGCTTTCCTTTGACCTCACCGAAAGGGACAAGACGAGCCACAGGCTTTGACCCGCGAGCGATGATAACTTCCTCTCCATTGGAAGCCTTCTTGATGAGGCGGGAGAGGTTTGTCTTTGCCTGATGGACCGTCACGACGGTCATAAACACTCCTTAGCTAAGCCATGTTAGCTCACTCTTTTGCCCAGCGCAAGGGCCCTGCGGCGTTTCGAAGTCGTCGGAACACGGCTCTGGGGCACGACCGACCTGAAGGTGGGCCACTACAAGGCCGGGCGAGACTGCGTTATTTCACGCGACGGTAGGCGACTTCAATGACGCGTGGCTGGCCATTGTTGCCAATGAGGTCGGCATGGGCGGTGTAATGGTCCACGTCAAGTAGAGTGAGAATGGCATGCTGGAGCTCATTGTGGACGGTGTTGTCGAACTGGAAGTGCGTGGAATCCGATTTCGCGAGTTTCATGCGGTAGGCGTCTTCTTTTTCCTGGGGGACGAGCTCAGGGGAAAAATGACGAAGGTAGAAGAAAACACCGTCCGTAGTTTCGCGGATGGTGAACAGTTCAACCACGATGGTTTTTTCGGTGTCGGTGAGACGGAACATGCCCTGCATGGTGCCGTTTCTGGCGGGAATCCAGGTTTGCTCGGCGGTGACGTTGCCGAGATTTCCTTCCCAACGGCCCGCGAGCCAGGAGAAATCGGCGAGCGTAGCGTGAGGCGCCGCGGGAGTTTTTTCTTGTGACCGTAGTTTGCCGACGGCGAAGCCAAGCGGAAGAAGCAGCAGGCAAACGAGAAGAAGTAATTTAGGACCGGGATATTTTTTCATGGTTTTCGTGAGCCTCCTGCACTTCTTTACAACATTTCCATGGATTTCTTTATGAATTTTTGGCCGCGGTGTGTGAAGAGAGAAAGCTGCGGAGACGCGAGGCGAGATCGTCGCGGGTGCGGCGGAAGGCGGCGAGTTTGTCAGTGTGCGAGCCGGTGGCGCCGCCGGGGTCGATAATGCTCCAGTGGATGCGCTTGGGAGCGCCTGGAAAGACGGGACAATGCTCGGCAGCGGAGTCGCAGACGGTGATCACCGTGTCGAAGCGCTGGCTCTCGAATTCGGAAACGGATTTCGAGCGATGCGCGGTGATATCGATACTGATCTCGCGCATGGCTTCGATGGCAAGAGGACTGACGCCGACGGGGGCGGTTCCGGCGCTGTGGACTTCAAGCGTGTCGCCGCCGAGATGCCGCAAGAGGCCTTCGGCCATTTGGCTGCGCACGGAATTGCCGGTGCAGAGGATGAGGACGCGACGCTTGGACATAGGGAGATCGCCGAGTTAGGCGCAGCAGGAAGGGCCGCAGCATGCTGCATTTGAGGCGGGCTTGATGGCGCGGACGAAAGCGCTGATAAATTTGCCGTCAATTTGACGGCCTACGGTTTCGGGGTCGAGGCCGGCGGCAGCGAGAAATTCGCGGGCCTCTTCTACCTTGTAGACGCGAGTCGGCTCGACGCCGATGGATTCGAAACCGGCGCGGGCGAGCTTTTCGCGGTATTCGTTTTCCTCGAGCGCTCCGGAGATGCAGCCGACCCAGAGTTCCATGCTCTTGCGAATGTTTTGAGGAACGTCGCCGCGAACGACCACGTCGGAAACGGCAAATCGCCCGCCGGGTTTGAGAACGCGGAAGGCTTCGGCGAGGACGCGATCCTTGTCGCCGGAAAGATTGATGACGCAATTCGAAATGATGACGTCCACGGAGTTATCCGGCAGAGGGATGTTTTCAATGGCGCCTTTTAGGAATTCGACGTTATCGACGCCGGCCTTTTTCTGGTTTTCGCGAGCAAGGGCGAGCATTTCGTCGGTCATATCCAGGCCGTAAGCTTTGCCGGCGGGGCCAACACGTTTTGCGGAGAGGATGACGTCAATGCCGCCGCCGGAGCCGAGGTCGAGGACGGTTTCGCCAAGTTGAAGTTTGGCGAGCGCGGTGGGATTACCGCAGCCCAGGGAGGCGGCGACGGCCTTGTCAGGCACGGCGGCTTTATCCATTTCGTCGTAGAGATCCTTTGTGATGGGGTCGCAGCCGCTGAGCTCCGCGCCTCTACCGCAGCAGGCGGTACCGCCGCTGGCAGCGCGCTTCGCGGCCTCGCCGTATTTTTGCTTCACAACTTCCTGGATGTTTGTGTCACTCATCGAATCGCTCCTCTATTGGATGGACTTCGGTAATTGGGGCGCAGCGGTGCTGCGCCCGCACAAGTGAAAGATGCAGTGCAACGAAGGAGGGCATGTCACAGGTCATGATGAAGTCCCCCTCGAAATTTGGACGACGGATTCGACGGGAACAGCGCGGGAGCGCATACAGCACTCTTCGTAAAGGAAGCTCAGGACTTCGCGCAGCGCATCGGTGTCCGCGGAATACCAGAGAAAAGTGCCTTGGCGACGCACGTTGACCAGCCCAACTTGTTTCAGTTTTTCCAAGTGATGTGAGAGCGTGGAAGCGGGGATACCGAGCTCTTCCTGCACTTCGCCGGCGACCATTCCCGCGGGGTGGGCAGAAAGGAGCAGGCGGAGAATCTGCAGGCGCGGCTCAGCGCCGAGCGCCGAGAAGCGGTCGGCGGAGCGGGTGACGAGGAGTGGGTTGGGGCGACGCATATTTCGATAATCGCGGAAATACGGAAAGATGTCAAGCCCTTTTTTCCCTTCAACGTTTCCGCGCATGTCCGCATCTGAAGGAAAGCACCACCCCAGGCCGTGGAAACGCCCTGCGCTTTCACTTTTGACCGCGTTCCGGCCGCATGGGATACTTTTCTTTTCTGGGGCTACGATGAAACTTCAACGGATTACCCTCATTACCATTTTGACGGGCATGGCCAGCGCGGCTGCCATGGCGCAGACGCCGGAGACCCCTGCGCCCGAGAAGAGGACCGATCCATTCGCCGCGCCACAGGGGCGATTTGTCGACCCGAAGAACGCCTCCTCCGCAAAGGAGTCCGCACGCGCCGAGGCCTATTACAACTTCACGATGGGCCACATCTACGAGCAGCAGTACGAGGCGACCAGCCGCCCTGAATACGCCACCCAGGCGATCGAGGCGTACAAGAAAGCGTATGCGCTGGATCCGAAGTCGCCGGTAATCGGCGAGCGGCTGGCGGAAATATACTGGAAAGCTCAGCGCACCCACGAGGCAGTGACGGAAGCGCAGGAAATCCTCAAGCGGAACCCGGACGATGTGCAATCACGGCGGCTGCTGGGACGGATTTATTTGCGAAGCCTGGGCGATATCAGTTCGGGCAACGGGCAGTCAGAAACGGTGAGCCGGGCCATCGAGCAATACCGCGAGATTCATCGGCTGGATCCCACGGACGCGGAATCCGCTTTGTGGCTGGCGCGGCTCTACCGGCTGAAGAACGAGCATGATAAAGCCGAAGAGGTGCTGCGAAGCGTTCTGAAGAACGACCCGGAGAATGAAGCGGCGGTGGAGCAACTGACGCAACTGTTGATGGACGAAGGCAAAGCTGCGGAAGCCGTTTCGCTGCTCGAGAGAATCACCGCGCATTCGCCATCGCCGGTGCTGCTGGACCTGCTGGGGGATGCTTACACGCAGGCGCACGAACTCGCGAAAGCCGAACAAGCTTACCGAAAGGCAGCGGAACTGGATCCCTCCGAGCTGAGTCACCAGCGCGGGCTGGGACAGACCCTGCTGGCGGAAGAAAAATATTCCGAAGCGCTGAGTGTGTACCAGAAGCTTTCGGACCTGGTGCCGGACGATGCGGACGTGTACTTGCGGATCGCGCAGATTTACCGGGAGCTGCACCAGCTCAACAAAGCCGAGGAGATTCTCCTTAAAGCGAGGCAGTACGCTCCGGGCAGCCTCGAAGTGATGTACAACGAAGCGATGCTGTACCAAGCGCAGGGGCGCTATCAGGACGCTATCCGCGTATTGTCAGACGCGGTGACAGGCATCAAGTCGCAGGCTCCCGCGGCGCCGTCGCGGCGGCGGTCGCTGGCGATTCTGTACCAGCAACTTGGACAACTCTATCGCGATACGCAGAATTATCAGGCTGCGATTTACACTTTCGAAGAATTGGGACATCTCGGTGAAGAAGAAGATCGCCGCGCGCGGATGCTGATCATGGACACGTACCGCAGCGCGAAGGATTTGGCCAAGGCGCTGCAAACGGGCAAGGAAGCGCTGGCGAAATACCCGGCCGATCCCTCCATTCGGGCAAGCCAGGCCCTGTTGCTTGGCGAGAACGGTCAGACGGAGGATGCGGTAAAGATTTTGCGGGCGCAGCTCCATGGCAATCAAGGGGACCGCGATACCTATTTGAATATCGCTCAAGTTTACGAACGCGGGCGGCGTTACAAAGAGGCGGAGGAAGCGGCGCACGCCGCGGAAGTGCTCCCGGGGCAGCCGCGCGACAAGGAGATGGTCTGGTTTTTGCTTGGCGCCATCTACGAACGGCAGAAATTTTTCGATCGCGCCGAAGAGCAGTTCAAGAAAGTGCTGGCAGTGAATCCGAAAAACGCTCAAGTGCTGAATTACTACGGTTATATGCTGGGCGACCTGGGAATCCGCCTCGATGAAGCGGAGGCGCTGGTGCAGCGGGCGCTGAAAGAGGAACCGTTCAACGGGGCTTACATGGACAGCCTGGGGTGGATTTATTTCAAGGAGAACAAGCTGGCAGCTTCCGAAACCACGCTGCGCAAAGCGGTGCAGCGCGAGAGCCATGACGCAACGATTCATTCGCATCTAGGCGACGTCTACGCCAAGACCGGCCGGAGCGAGCTGGCGGCCGCGGAATGGGAGAAGTCGCTGATGGAATGGCGGCGCTCGCTGCCCGCGGACATCGAGAGCGACAAAGTCGCGGAGCTCGAGAAGAAACTTTCGCAATCGAAGCATCGCGTGGCGCAAAAATCCGCGGCGAGCGACGCGAAGCCGTAATCCAGCGCATGACCGAAGTCCGCCTTCCAGCGTTTGCAAAAGTCAATCTCTGCCTGGACGTCCTGGGGAGGCGCGCCGATGGATTTCACGAGCTGCGGACTATTTTTCAGAGCATCTCACTGCACGACGAATTGCGCCTGCGCATATCTCGGCAGCCGGAAATCTCGCTAACGATCGTGGGAAACGCGTTGCTGTCCGGGGAACCGGTTCACAGAAATCTTGTGTATCGCGCCGTGGATGCGCTGCGGCGCGAATTCGAAATTCGCAGGGGCGTGGAAATCGTGCTGAAAAAGAAAATCCCCGCCCGGCGTGGACTTGGCGGTGGATCGAGCGACGCCGCTGCGGCGCTGGTGGGGTATCTGCTCTTGACGGGGAAGAAACTGCCGGCCGCACGATTGATGGAAATTGCCGCCTCCTTAGGCGCGGATGTGCCGTTTTTTCTTTTGGGGGGACGGGCGCTAGGGGTGAACAAAGGCGATGAAATCTATCCGCTGCCTGATATTCAGAAGCGGCATATCCTGGTGGTGTCGCCGAAAGAGATTCGCGTGCCGACGCCGGAAGCGTACCGCTGGCTGAAGGCGAAACCGCGCGGATTGACAAAATCGGCTACAAACCATAGACTTTGGAAGTTCTGTGCTCAATGCTGGAGCGCGCAGGGAAGCGGCCTTTCGAACGATTTCGAGGGGCCGGTTTTCCGGCGGCATCCCCGGCTTGCTCAAATCAAGCGGGCGTTGCTCCAAAAAGGAGCTGCAGAAGCCACGCTGGCGGGTAGCGGTTCGGCGGTGTTTGGAGTTTTCCCGAGCCCAGCGTTGGCGCGCCGAGCCGCTGTGGGGTTTCCGCACGATCAGACCTTCGTTTGCGAGACACTCTCGCGCGCGAGGTACGCTCGTTTGATGCGCATGGCTGTATAGTTTGCGTGCGCGTCCAGGATCCGGCGCAGCGTCTCGTGGGAAGTTTACAGTTCACGGTCGACAGTTAACGGTTGGAAACGGGGCCACTTCACGCTCGCAGTTGGGCGTCTTGTTTTTTTAACAGGAGAGCTCGCGTCGTGAACGACGACCGATTCAAGATTTTCTCGGGGACCGCGAATCCGGTGCTGGCGGAGAGTATTTGCCGCCACTTGAACGTGCCGCTGGGGAAAGCGCTGCTGGGACGCTTCAGCGACGGAGAGATTTATTTCCAGGTTCTGGAAAACGTGCGCGGAGCGGATGTGTTCGTGGTGCAGCCGTGCCATCACCCGGTGGACAACCATCTGCTGGAATTGCTGCTGATGATTGACGCGTTCAAGCGCGCCTCGGCGTGGCGGATTACCGCGGTGCTGCCGTACTACTGTTATGCGCGGCAGGACCGTAAGGACAAGCCCCGCGTTCCGATCTCAGCAAAGCTTGTGGCGGACCTGCTGGAAACGGCCGGAGCCAGCCGCGCGCTGACCTTGGATTTGCACGCGCCGCAGATTCAGGGCTATTTCGACGTGCCCGTGGATCATTTGTACGGTTCGCCGGTGCTGGTGGAATACTTCCGGCACATGAAGCTGCCGAATCTGACGGTCGTTTCGCCGGATGCGGGGGGCGTCGAGCGGGCGCGGTTTTTTGCGAAGAAACTGGATGCGCCGCTGGCGATCGTGGATAAGCGCCGCGTGGACGTGGACGTCAGCGAGGTAATGAATCTGATCGGAGACGTTCGTGGCCGCAGCGCGCTGGTCGTGGACGACATCATTGATACCGCGGGGACGCTGGTGAAGACCGCGGAGGTCCTTATAAGGGAAGGGGCTACGCAGGTATTTGCGGCGTGCACGCACGCAGTCCTTTCCGGCCCGGCGGTGGAACGCCTCGAGAAGTCGGAGATCAGCGAAGTGGTGGCGACAGATTCCGTGCCCTTAAACGAAGCGGCAAAGAAGATGGGGAAGATTCGGGTGCTGAGCGTCGCGGACTTACTGGCGCGAGCGATCCGCTCGATTCACGAAGAGACTTCGATCAGCGAGCTGTTCATATGATTTTGCCCGGCCGGAAAATAGCGCCGGAAGAATGATTCGGGAAGGAAAGAAGGCCATGGCTCAGAGTGAAAAGATTGTGGTAGAAGCAGCGCCCCGCGCGGAACGGGGCAAGAACGAAGCCCGGCGGCTCCGCCAGATGGGCAAGATTCCGGCGGTCCTTTATGGGGGCAAGGGAGAGGCCGTAACGCTTGCGCTGAACGCCAAGCAGGTTGGCGCCATTCTCCGTTCCGAAAGCGGGCATAACACGCTGTTTCAGGTGAACCTGGGCGGGAAGCATGAACCCGCGATCCTGAAAGACTGGCTGGTGGATCCCGCTACAGGCAAGTTGCTGCACGTCGATCTGCTGCGCGTGACCATGGACGTGCGCATGAGGGTGAAGGTTCCGGTGCACACGTTTGGGGAGCCGGCCGGCGTGAAGGTGCAGGGCGGCGTATTTGAGATCGTGACGCGCGAAGTGGAAATCGAATGCCTGCCAAGCGAAATTCCGTCGGAGTTCAAAATGGATGTCAGCGAGCTGATGCTTGGCAAGCAGCTGCGCGTCAGCGATTTGCCGATCGATACAGCCAAGATGAAGCTGATTACCGAACCAGAGCGGGTGATCGCGCACGTTGTCACGCTGCGCGTCGAAGAAGAGAAGCCCGTTGAGGCGGTCGCGGCCGAAGTGGCGGCGCCGGCCGAGCCCGAAGTCATCAAGAAGGGCAAGAAGGAAGCGGAAGGCGAAGAAGCTGTTGAGGCGGAGGCCAAACCCAAGGCAGAGAAGACGGAAAAGACGGAGAAAACAGAAAAGAAGAAGTAGCCTTTTCGCAAGCCCCTCGCCGGGGGCGTGCGGGGGCAGGCGAATCGAGGCTTATGCGGCTGATTGTCGGACTTGGGAATCCTGATCCGGAGTATCAGTGGACGCCGCACAACCTGGGTTTTATGGCTATCGATCAACTTGCGAATCGCAGCGGGATTCGCGTGGAGCGGCCGGAGGGCAAGGCGCTGGTGGGCCGGGGAAAGGTCGGCCAGAAAGAGGTGATCCTGGCGAAACCGCAGATGTACATGAATCTCAGCGGCGTTGCCGTGCGAGACCTGCTGGGAAAGTGCGAGCTGAATCTCGACGATCTGCTGGTGATCTGGGATGAGAAGCAACTCCCGTGGGGAACGATCCGGATTCACCCCGAGGGAAGCGCCGGCGGGCACAAGGGCGCAAAGTCCGTGATCAGCACGCTTGGCACGAAAGACTTTGCGCGGGTACGAATCGGGTGCGGGCCGGATCATCCGGTTGGCGACCTTGCAGCCTACGTGCTGCGGCCGATGAAGAAGGCGGAGTTGGAAGTAGCGGCGGAAATGGCGGGTCAGGCGGGCGACGCCGTGGAGATGATCCTGGCCCAAGGGATCGACGCGGCGATGAACAAATACAACCGGCGCAAACCGGCGGAGCCGGAAGAGCCGGAAAAAGAATAGGAACGAGTTCGCCGGGCCACGCGCCCGGGAGTGAGGGAAAGAGGCCATCATGGAAGAACGATATTACGATTTGGTTTTCATCATCCGGCCGGCAACGCCGGAAGAGGAGATCAAAAAGGTGCTCTCGGTTA
>QHYF01000266.1 GCA_003224075.1 Acidobacteriota bacterium | reverse complement strand
GAATATCGGCCTGATCTGCGCCTCCATCATGAGCAAGAAACTCGCCGAAGGAATTGATGCGCTGGTGCTGGACGTGAAAACCGGGTCCGGCGCGTTCATGAAAAAAGAAGAAGATTCGGTTCGCCTCGCCGAAGTCATGGTGGAAACGGGCCAGCGCATGGGCAAGAAAGTGGCCGCGCTGATCACGGACATGAATCAGCCGCTGGGCCGCATGGCCGGCCATTCGAACGAAGTCATCGAGTCCGTGGAAGTGCTCAAAGGCGGCGGGCCCGCCGATCTCCGCGAGCTCAGCCTGGATCTTTCCGCCTGGATGTTTTATCTCGGCGAAAAGACGCCGAGTGTCGAGGAAGGCCGCCGCCTCGCGGAAACAATGATTGCCACCGGTCAGGCCCTGGAAAAATTACGGCAAGGGATTCGTCTGCAGGGGGGCGACGAAGGCGTGATTGATGAACCGCAGCGCCTGCCGCAAGCACGCTTCCATGCCGATGTACCGAGTTCGAGCGGCGGCTACATTACTGGCACCAATTGCGAACAGTTTGGCATCGCGCTGGCCATGCTCGGCGGCGGCCGCGAGAAAAAAGAAGACAAGATCGATCATGGCGTCGGGCTCGAATTCCACAAGCGCATCGGCGACCGCGTGGAAAAAGCCGAACCGCTGGCCACAATTCATTACAATAACGACGCCAGACTGGCCGAAGCGAAGGCGCTCATCGCCGGCAACTATTTCATCGGTGACAGCAGGCCTCAGGAAAAACCGCCTCTCGTCCATCGGATTCTAGGAGCGTAAACCGATTGGCGGCGGTCCGAGGCGAGAAGATCGAAAAGAAAGAGGAGAATGTATGGGACGATTCGCCGGATTGCTGGGATTGGCCACGATGGTTGGTCTCGCGTACTTGTTTTCGACGGATCGCAAGGCGATCCGCCTGAAGACCGTTCTCTGGGGACTGGGCCTGCAGGTGTCCTTTGCCTTCTTCGTCCTGCGATTTGAAATCGGGCGGAACATCTTTCAGACCGCGGGTTTTTACGTCAACAAGCTGCTCAGCTATTCCTACGTCGGCTCTGAATTTGTCTTTGGCGAAATCGGCAAAAAAGTTTCCTCCATGGGATTCTCGTTCGCCTTTCAAGTGCTCCCCACAATCATATTCATCGCGGCATTTTTCGCGCTGCTCTACCACATCGGGGTGATGCAGTTGATTATCCGCATCGCCGCTTGGATCATGACGCGCGTCATGGGGGCGAGCGGGGCGGAATCGCTGAATGTCGCGGCGAGCATCTTCATGGGACAGACCGAGGCCCCGCTGACCATCCGGCCGTTTCTGAATAAACTCACAAAATCCGAATTGATGGTGGTGATGACCAGCGGCATGGCCCATGTCTCCGGCGGGATCATGGCCGCGTATATCGCTTTCGGTATCGAAGCGAAGCATCTGCTAACGGCGGTGATCATGACGGCGCCGGGTACCTTGCTGATGGCCAAGATGCTCGTGCCAGAGACGGAGCAGGCCCTGACGGCGGGCAAAGTCCAAATGCCGGAGATGGAAAAAGAGCCAAACGTGCTTGGGGCCATCGCGCGCGGCACGATTGACGGCTTGCATCTGGCGCTCAACGTGGCCGCGATGCTGGTCACGTTCCTGGCTTTGCTCGCGCTGCTGAACGCCATGATGGGCTGGGGGCACGCTCATGTGGCGTGGTTTCCATCCAGCTTGCAGCAAGTCTTTGGCTGGCTCTTTGCCCCGGTCGCATGGGTGATCGGCATTCCGTGGAAGGAGTGCGGAGCCATGGGGAATCTTCTTGGGACGCGCATGGTGATCAATGAACTTGTGGCGTTCCAGCAACTCGGGGCGATCAAGAGCACGCTCGATCCGCGAACTTTCACAATCGCAACGTTCGCGCTTTGCGGTTTTGCCAACTTCAGCTCCATCGGCATACAGATCGGCGGCATCGGCGCGCTTGCGCCGGAACAGCGCGGGCAGCTCGCGAAATTCGGCATTCGCGCCATGCTCGCCGGCACGATGGCCAATTTGATGTCCGCTTCCATTGTCGGAATGCTTACATGAGTCCGAAAACGAAGAGCAAGAGGACGCCAAGAAACAGTCGCAGCGTGAATGACGCGCCGACCGCGGTGACGAAAGCAAGCAGAACTCCCGATGAATTCGAACGCGCGGGGCGCGCCGCTGAGTTTATTTTTTCAAAAACGGCTCTCCGGCCGAAGATTGCACTGGTTCTTGGCTCGGGACTGGGCGCTCTTGCGGACGAATTCTCGAGCGCGACGAAAATTCCCTACGCGAAGATTCCCCACTTTCCTCAATCAACCGCGATCGGTCATGCCGGCAAGCTGGTCATCGGAAAAGTGGGAGCGATCCCCGTAGCGGGGATGCAGGGCCGCGTCCATCTTTATGAAGGCTATTCCGTGAAGGAGGTGGCGTTTCCCATCCGCGTCTTCGCGCGCATGGGCGTGAAGGCCGTCATTCTGACGAACGCCGCGGGCGGCATTAAACGGGAATTCGTGCAGGGGCGGCTGGTGGCGATCAGCGATCATATTAATTTGCAGGGTGTCAATCCGCTTTCGGGCCCCAATGAGGAAAGATTCGGCGCGCGCTTTCCGGACATGACTTCGGCGTATGACCGAAAGTTTCGTGAAATGGCCCTTGGGGAAGGAAAACGCATGGGCATCGGAATGGACGAAGGTGTGTACGCAGCGCTGGCCGGGCCGAACTACGAGACGCCGGCGGAAATAGGCTACCTTCGCGAGATCGGCGCAGACCTTGTGGGCATGTCCACGGTTCCGGAAGTGATTGCTGCGCGCCACAGCGGCATTCGCGTGCTCGGCATCTCGTGCGTGACCAACGCGGCTGCTGGCATCCTCGATCAACCGCTCCGCCATGAGGAAGTTTTAGACACGGCGGAACGCGTGAAAGACCAGTTCATCGGGCTGCTGAAGGCGATCATTCCGCGAATTGCCGAGGCGATTGCGTAGAATACTTCTTAAGACGTGCCGGGAGGCGTGCGCGTGAGCGACAATGGAGTCCTGATTTCCGCGGCCAAGCAGGCGAGGGAAAACGCGCATGCGCCGTTTTCCAATTTTCGCGTGGGGTGATTGCTGCGCGCCACAGCGGCATTCGCGTGCTCGGCATCTCGTGCGTGACCAACGCGGCTGCTGGCATCCTCGATCAACCGCTCCGCCATGAGGAAGTTTTAGACACGGCGGAACGCGTGAAAGACCAGTTCATCGGGCTGCTGAAGGCGATCATTCCGCGAATTGCCGAGGCGATTGCGTAGAATACTTCTTAAGACGTGCCGGGAGGCGTGCGCGTGAGCGACAATGGAGTCCTGATTTCCGCGGCCAAGCAGGCGAGGGAAAACGCGCATGCGCCGTTTTCCAATTTTCGCGTGGGGGCCGCGCTGCGCGCCACTTCGGGCAGGATTTTTGGGGGCTGCAACGTCGAAAACGCCACTTACGGCCTTACCGTTTGCGCCGAACGCGTCGCCATCTTCAAGGCCATCAGCGAGGGCGAGCGCGGGTTCGACGCCATCTGCGTGGTGACGGACACCGAGACGTTGACGCCGCCCTGCGGGGCGTGCCGCCAATTGATCTGGGAATTTTGCGGCGACGTTCCCGTGATCATGGCGAATCTCAAGGGCAAAACCGAAGTGATTCAAATGAAAGATTTGTTTCCGAAGCCCTTTGATTCCTCGAACCTCTGAGCAACGGGAAACCATTCATGAAGACCGTGAGAAGTTCGATCGCACTATCCTCCATAGCGTTGATTGGCTTGCTTTGCTCCGTCTCTTCCATTTACGCGCAGACCAAGAAAGAAAAAGCCGACCTCATCGTGACGGGCGGCACGTTCGTCACGATGAACGCGGAACGCCGCATCATCGAGGATGGAGCCGTCGCGGTGAAGGGCGACGCCATCGTGGCCGTGGGTCCGCGCGCGGCGGTCGAAGCTAAGTACTCCGGGGCGCAAACCATTGACGCAAAGGGGAAGCTCGTGCTGCCGGGGCTCATTAATGGCCATACGCACGTGCCGATGGCGCTGCTGCGCGGGTTGAAGGATGACGTGACGCTGGAAGAGTGGCTGACGAAAGCGATTTTTCCGGCGGAAGCGAAGAATGTGAACGAGGAATTCGTGCGCTGGGGCACCCGGCTAGCTGCCGCCGAGCAGATCCGCGGCGGTGTGACGACGTTTGTGGACATGTACTACTTCGAGGACGCCATTGCCGAGGAGACCAAACTGGCGGGCATGCGCGGCGTCTTGGGCGAAACGTTCCTCGACTTTCCCGCGCCGGACAATAAGAGCAATGCCGCGATGCTCGATTATACAGAAAAATTTCTGAAACGCTGGCAGGGTGATCCGCTGATTCATGCGGCCGTCGCGCCGCACTCGATGTATTTGTGTTCGCCGAAAACGCTTCAGGATTCGGCGGCACTGGCGCGGAAGTACAACGCACCGATCCTGATTCACGTTGCGGAGACAAAGAAAGAATTGGGTGCCAGCCGGGAGAAAAACGGCACGACACCGGTGCAATATCTGGACAGGCTCGGAATTCTCGGGCCGGACGTGGTAGCGGCGCACTGCATCTGGGTTGATGCGGCGGACCGCAAGATCCTCGCGCAGCGCCAGGTTGGGTGCGTGCACAATCCTTCGAGCAACATGATGCTGGCGAGCGGTGTCGCTCCGGTGATTGAAGAACGCGCGGCAGGCATAGCGGTCGGCCTGGGGACCGACGGCCCCGCGGGGAGCAACAACGACCTGGACTTGATGGAAGAGATGGACCTGGCGGCAAAGCTTCAGAAGGTTACGAAGATGGACCCGCGAGCGCTGGGCGCCAAGGCCGTCGTCGAGATGGCCACCATCGAGGGCGCGCGGGCGCTGCACATGGAGAAGGAGATCGGTTCGCTCGAAACCGGCAAGAAGGCTGACATCATTGTGATCGGGCTGGACGCGCCGAATGCCGTGCCGATGTACGACGTGTACTCGCAATTGGCGTATGCATTGAAAGGCAGCGACGTGGAGACGGTGATCATCGGCGGACGCGCGGTGATGCGCGACAGGAAACTGTTAACGCTGGATGAGCCCGCAATCCTCGCGAAAGCGCGCGAGTACAAAACCAAAATTGAGGCGTCGTTGAAGTAGAATTGGCTTTCGGCCCCGGCGTAAGCACGCCGGGTCTTCAGCGCCGGTTCCGGCCTTTCTTAACCGCTCGCCATTCCGCCGCGAGCGATTTCCGGTTATTTCGGGTCCGATTTGCGAACGGCGGTCTTGCGCTTGTCTTGGATCGCAACGGCGTCTTGACGCGCAGGCTTTGAGAGATCGCGCGCGGCAGCGAGCTGCACGGTCGCGCTCGAGCCGGCATTCTGATTCTGGGCTTGCACCAGCGCGGATGCCGACGCCGGCTTGGTCTTGGCCGCCAAGGGCTTGTGCGCGGCTGCCTCCCAGGCGTCCGTTCCGTCGAAGTGATCGGGAGCCACTTCCGATTGCGCCTTGCAGGCAGGGGTCAGGAGCAAGGCAGCTCCCAGGCCGACCAGAATCACCGGTATCTTCAACAAACTAAAAGGTTTCATGCACGATCTCCAATTCCTTTTGGACTGAAACCCGGGAACCGCCAATCCGACTACGTTCTGTAGGGATTAGGATTCTCTGATTTGAGGCGATTGTCCCCGACCCATGCGTGGCGGTCGATAGAGCGCAGGTACTATCGTGTATCCGTCTCGCCAATACCGTTGGCGGGTCAATCTTTTCATCTCATCGGGCTGAAGCAGAATTTCCCGTCAGAACATCTGTGCGAAGGTGACGCTTCTCCTTCGTTGGCGCTGTGGATCGTAGAGATGTGGGGCGCCGATGCACCCAATCGCAATGCAACTGGGCAGCGCAGGGCAGAGACGGAGAAAGAGGGGAGCAGTCTAAGTAGAATGATGCGAGCGCGATAAAGCATCTGCTGGGAGGACTCGAAAAATGCGCAAAAAACGAATTCTCAGTGGCCTGGGTTTGATGACTGTTCTTGCGTTCGCTTGCTGGGCCCGCGGCGATGCGGCTGAGGAGATCGGCCGGCTTGCCAAGCTGACGGACTGGAAGCCAGGTGACGTGGTGGCGGACATCGGAGCGGGCGACGGAAGCTATTCCTTTGCGGCGGCAGAGCGCGTGGG
>QHYF01000255.1 GCA_003224075.1 Acidobacteriota bacterium | reverse complement strand
CGTCATCCCGACCATTACCACGCCTCGGCGTTAGGATACGAAGGCTGCTTCCTCGCTGGTCTGAAGCAATTGCCCCTCGAAGGCGAAGCCTACCGGCCGTTCAAGATTCTCTACTCGACCGCTTACGCAAATGTGCGTCCCACGTTTGTCGTGGACATTTCCGCGCAGTACGAGCGGCGCCGGAAAGCCATTCTCGCCTTTGGCTCACAATTCCGGCCCAAGAAGGGCGAAACGAAGGGCAAAGTCCATCTGGCCATTGACCGCCTGGAAGCGGAGATGAACCAACTGGCGCGCCATTACGGCCAGATGATTGGCGTGGACTATGGCGAGCCCTTCCTGCAAAAGGAGCTGATGAAGGTTGATGACATCGTAAAACTGGACGTTCGGTCAATCTAAAGGCTAGAACTTTTCGTTGTCCTGCGTGGGAGAGAAACCGGGGATGGTTTGGCCGGTCCCGGCGTGTTGCACCCGCACACGGATTTGCGCCTGCTCCTCGGCGCCAGACTTGCGCAGGATCACCATCGTGTTCAACGCCTCAGAATACACGCGGGTCACCAGGTAGATGTCCCCGGTGCCGTTTTTCTTCCAAAGCTGGCCAATCTGGATCTTGTTGACGCCCATAAGCGATAGACTTCGACTCTAGAGTGACCCGCAAAGGGTGTCAACTGCCGCCCACGCTCCCACGGCAACGAGTACGCTCTGAACACATGGATGGGTCCTCTCGGGAATAGAAAACCTTCCCGCCCCGTCTAACATCGTAGTGAATGGAGAAACCAAGCAGCCCGCCCGGCATTGGAGGTGTATACTACTGGGTAGGCGGAGGTGGAGCCTATGAAAGAGATTCTGCGGCACGTCCTGACCCTGGCCCTTGGAAGTGCGCTATTCGCTGCTCCGGGCCTCGCCATCCCGCAAAGCCAGGACCCAAGCCAGGATCCCAAAACCCAGCAGCCACCGCAACCGCAGACGCAGCAACAGAGCGGTCCCCAGCCGGTTCAGCAGAAAGACACCGTAAATCCAAAGAATTCCAAGGAAGACGTCGAGGCCATCGGCAATCGCGGCGTCGGCAAAGGCGTGAACTTCTATTCGCTGGAGCGCGAAATCGCCCTGGGCAAGCAGTTGGCCCAGGAAGTCGAGCGTTCCTCGAAGCTGATTGACGATCCGGTGGTCACCGAATACGTCAACCGCGTCGGCCAGAACCTGGTGCGCAATTCCGACGCGCGCGTTCCCTTCACCATCAAGGTCATCGATTCCGACGAAGTCAACGCCTTCGCGCTCCCCGGCGGCTTCTTCTATGTAAACAGCGGCCTGGTCCTCCGCGCACAGGAAGAGTCTGAGCTTGCCGGCGTCATGGCCCACGAGATTTCCCACGTGACCGCGCGCCACGGCACCAAGAACGCCACCAAGGGCGAATTGATGCAGTTGGCCACCATCCCGCTGATTCTCCTCGGGCCGGGTGGCTGGGCCGGCTACGGCATCTATGAAGGCCTCAACCTCGCGATCCCTGTTACCTATCTGAAGTTCAGCCGCGACGCCGAGCGCGAAGCGGACTTCCTCGGCTTGCAGTACATGTATAAAGCCGGCTACGACCCCAATTCCTACATCACCTTCTTCGAGCGCATCCAGGCCGATGAGAAGCGCCGCCCGGGCACCATCCCCAAGGTTTTTTCCACGCATCCGCCCACGCCAGAGCGCATCGAGAATTCGCAGAAGGAAATTGCTCGCATCCTCCCGGCCAGGCAGGAATATATCGTCACCACGTCGGAATTCGACTCCGTCAAGGCCCGCCTCCGCAACATCATGTTCTCGCGCAAGACCCAGGACAATCAGCCCGGCAAGCCCTCTCTGCGCACCAAGACCGAGCAGTCCAAGAAGCAGCCCACGGGCAATGATCCCAACAGCACCGACGACGACCGCCCCACCCTCAAGCGCCGCCCCGATACGCAACCTTGATGCGCTAGAAACGCCTTTACCAAAAAAAATCGCGGGCGGCCAATCGGCCGCCCGTTCTCTTTGGTGCTTAGCTGAGGTTAGCAAGATGAGGCCGCAGCGACTTACGGAGAAGAAACATGAAAAGGGCAGCTAACAAGCCAACCCATGTAACGCATGGGAACGTGCTTGATGATCTTGGCTTTTCACCGGAGCATGCAACGGCGCTCAAGTTCAAGGCCGAGCTGTATCAGGCCATCCTGAAGTGCGCAAAAAAGTATTCGCAAAAGGAACTGCAAATAATCCTCGGCGAGCCACAGCCGCGCGTGAGCGAACTGCTCAACGGCAAGATTGCGAACAAGAGCGTCGACAAGCTGCTCTACTATGCCGGACGCTTGGGCATCGAAGCAAAGGCCAGGTTCGCGCAGACTCACAAAGAAGTGGTTGAGAAAGAGCTTGCGCTGGCCGATTAATGCCGAGGCGCGTGGCAGGGACAATTCCAACGCACGGGAGATGAATTTGGGTGCCCCGTCCTCGGTCTTGGAGGGCGGGCTTTTTTCTTTGCTTTCTTCAGAAGGGCCGCCGCTACAATCGTCGCTGGTGCTCTAAATCACCGCCAGAACGTGTCGAACCCACCAACCGGATGCGCCATCACTTCTTCAGGGGCGTCCCAGGGCTCTTTGTGATCGCTCTGGTCGGCTCGCGGCGGGCAACTCGACACAGTCGTCACGCTGCCGGCAATCTTTCCGGTAGTTTGGCTGACGACCACGTATTGCCCCGGAGAGTGCGCTGACAACTCGATCATGCGCACCTTCGCCGATTTCAAGTCTTTCGCGGCCTCCACGGGCGTGAATTCGCCACCGTCGTCTTTTCTCAGAATGTCGTATGGTAGAGAAATAATCTGCATGGGTACCGCCCCCTGGCGCAAAATACCGCACTGCGGAAATCCCGCAATCAGGTAAACCCATCAATTTTGCCTCGGGTCTTTCCCTTACCCGGTTTAAGTACGGAAAGTCGCTGCGGTAAGCAGCGCCAGGAAGATGAGTGATTTTATTCCTGCCCGGTTCCCGGCTTGTTCTTGTAGCGGCGACGGCATTTATCCCGACCGGGTCGGGACGTCGCCATCTTGCTTTCTGCCGCGTGGCCTTCTTTTGCGGGTCGGAGCGCCGCCTGTCCCGATTCCGATCGGGAGCTGGGCGCGGTTCAGAGGAGTCACCACTCAAGCCGCTCAAAACTCGGTTAGGGCGTTGTTCGAATAGGTGGCAAGTACGGTGTGAGTGAAAGTCCTACGCCTACCCAAAACTCTCCCCCACAATACGATGTCGATTTCAATAATTTCACCAACACTGGAATGAGGCGCTATCCATTGTAATCTGTATGCCAGAGGTGTTTTTGCCTTCCAATTGATGGTTTTCGCAGACCGTTTCGGTATCTTCCAATCATCTGAATCTGACGGTTTGCTCGGCTCAGACAGGTAGACCTTGCCCTTTTTGAGTGTTATCGCTTCGACGGTAACATCTTCGTCGGAATCGTTCGTAATGGCGGCGGAATAATGATCCCAGCTTCCCTGCGTTAGTCGCATCCATAGTTCAACAGCTTCAACCCGTGAAGCTATATCCAGACGCATCGTACGTGCCGAATCCACGCGAATTTCGGGAGTCATAGCACCTCGCACGGCGTTTCCGCCATCGTCTTTAGCTTGATACACCATTGCATCCGCATCCGAAAAGATATCGTCCGAAACGTTGGTGACTTCTGGATATGAAGTCATCCCAATGCTCGCTGTGATATTTTCAGGAGACTTTTCAAACTTGAGTTCTGCGACGCCAACACGAATCTGTTCCGCAACGGTGGCGGCCTGCTGGAGATTATGCTTCGGGAGGAGGACAACCATCTCATCCCCGCCATAACGGTAGCAGAAACCCTTGCCGTCGCATGCGAACCGCAAGACGTTTGCGACCTTCGCCAACACTTCGTCTCCTGCCGGATGGCCGTAGGTGTCGTTTATGGTTTTGAATTTATCGAGATCGATTATCAAAAGACTTAGCGGATTGGCTTGCGGCGAATCCAAAGCGTGAGCCATATCTGCGTCGAAACTTCCCCGATCAAAAATACTGGTAAGCGGGTCCAATCTTCTGTGGGCCAGTTGGTCGGCTCGTTTTTCAATGGCGGTAATAATGCCTTCAACCCGGTTGATTGCCTTCTGTATGTCCAAGTCCTCAGAAATTGTGATCTCGTAATGAAGAAATATATAATCGCCGTCGTC
>QHYF01000254.1 GCA_003224075.1 Acidobacteriota bacterium | reverse complement strand
GGCCCAACTTGATCACCGCGGCCAGGAAGAGGTCGTGGAGATTTTCGTTGAGATTCAACTGACCAGTTCTTACGGCCCGCTCGTCGCTGTTCCGGCAAGATCACATTCCAGCTCTCCGACTCTCATCCCCCGGCCCCATGATTTCTGGAGAGACTTCCATGTCCAAATCTTTGATGGCGACCAGACGCTCTCGCCTTCCGATTATCACGGACATGCAAATTACAGTTGCGGACGCTACGGTCCTTGCTTCCTCACGGGCGCCACCCTCGAGTTCGATTTCCCCGCTGATGCCTTCACCTCCGACACCGCCACCATCGAAGTCACTCCCCCCGAAGGCGACTCCGTCTCCGTGGATTTCGATCTTTCCACCCTGCGCTGATCAGCCGTTGCGCAGGCAGTTTTTTGCGGGGAAGAGAGGGTACACCCCCGCCATTCTGTATGAATATTAAAACAAGAGACTTACAAAATTTGCATTTCGTAAGTGATTGATTCTAAAAGGCGCATCTTCGATTGATTGCAGCACTGGGAAAGACACCGGGGAAAAGAAAAGCGACGGCAGGGCTGCAGCGTTCCAAACGTAGGATTACCCATTTATGACAATAACAGAGAAGGCAGAACGAGTCAAGGAAAAGCTGGAGTTTCCAGAAAGAATGGTGAGAGGAAGAGTTCATTCGCCCCTGTGGGAGTGAGCGTAAGCCTTGGCGTTTCCTAGGTTACGACCGCCAGCGCAGCGTCACCGGCTCAGCCATCGGATGAACCATGGGGGTGCCCGCGCGCCGCGACTCGATCAGGTTGGCTTTCAGCGCGAAATACCACTTCGCCGGCCGGTCTGCATCGTCGATCAGCATCAACTGAGGGTTGTGCTTCAATCCTTCCGCCTGCCGGATCATCGTCTCCTGATCCTGGCGCAGGAAGGTCTTGCCGAACATCCGGAAAATCGGCACCGGCAGGAAAACCACGTTCCAGGCGGCCACGAAATCAATCCGGCACAAGTCGCGCCGCACCGGCGTCACCGTTGCGCGACTGGAAAACCACAACTTCCCGCTGTGAATTTCTTCCAACCGCTGGTTCGGCAGCACAAAATCAATGGTTGTCGTCACCGGCTCGCCGGTCATTTTCTTGAGCAACTGGTACGGCGCGCTGTTCGTGCTTGGCGAATGCTTGCTCATCCGGAATCCGTTCGGGATTGGCTCAAACTGTTTTTCCTTTTCATGAATGCTGTGCCGGCTTCGCCAGAACCACGACTGGTGCACAAACGGCCCATGCGCCGGGTCCATCAACCCGATGATCCCGTGGTCAACGTGGGACGGCAGCTCGCACGCAAGATGCGTAATCTTGTACTTCTCACTGAAAACGGGAAGCGCTGGCGCAGCCGGAATCGTTTCCGGCAGCCGCGCTCCTGGCTCATTCATATAGACCCAGACGTACCCATCGCGCTCCTCGCACGGATAATGTCCCGCAAAAATGCGCTCCACTTTCAGTTTATCCTGCGATGTCAGCGAAGGAATCTCGAGGCATCGTCCGCTGCACGCATCAAATCGCCATCCGTGGTAGCAGCACTCCACCACCGGGCCATCCAACCGGCCGTATGAAAGCGGTATTCCCCGATGCGGGCACGAATCGCGCATCGCAAATGCTTTTCCGTCCGACGTTCGCCCCAGCACCAGCGGCACTTCCAGCAACATCGCCGTCGCAAGCTTCCGCCCCGTGATCTCTGTGCTCCGCACCGCCGGATACCAAAAATCCCACAGGAAGCCGGGATCCGCCTCGCGCTCGGTTTCGCGCGCCGCCTCGGCATTCGTTTGCAACATGGTTTGCACCGTTTCGCTCATGGCCGTAGTCGCATCGTAGTATACCGCTCCGGGCAGAGCAACCGAGCCGGCGGCCAGTTTGCATGGGCTTGACATCAGCGTTATGCTTGTATCTGAGCTTATCCATGTACGCCGCCTTCTATTAGCTGACTCGCTTTTTGCTCCTTCCCCGGGAGCCCGCATTTCTGTGCGAAGTGACGACAAATTTTTCTCCCATACGTTCTCTTCTTTCTCTTGCTAAAAACTGTGAACTGACAACGGAAAATTTACGAGGTACTGCAATGGCCGTGCTCACACTTAACGAGAAATTGGATCAGCTCGGCGCCCGCTACGACGAGCTGACACAGCAGCTTTCAACTTCCGAAGCCGTCTCCGATTCCGCGCGCTTCCAGAAAATCGCAAAGCAGCACGCGGAACTGGAAGAAATCGTCGAGAAGCACCGCGAGTACAAGCAGATCGAAAAAGACCTGGCCGGCGCGCACCAGATGTTTCTCGAAGCAGAAGAAGCCGAAATGAAGCAAATGGCCCACGAAGAAGAAAAACATCTTCAGGAGCGCAAAGAAGCGGTCGAACGCGAGTTAAAACTTCTCCTTCTCCCGAAGGATCCGAACGACGAAAAAAGCGTCATCGTCGAAATTCGCGCCGGCACCGGCGGCGACGAAGCCGCGCTCTTTGCCTCTGAACTTTTCCGCATGTATTCGCGGTACGCGGAAACGCAGGGCTGGAAGGTCGAAGTCCTTGAAAGCTCTCCGTCTTCCTTGGGCGGACTGAAGGAAGTTGTTGCCGCGATTCAGGGCAATAAGGTTTATTCAAAACTGAAATACGAAAGCGGCGTGCACCGCGTCCAGCGCGTTCCCGCGACGGAAACGCAGGGCCGTATTCACACTTCCGCCGCAACTGTCGCGGTTCTCCCCGAAGCCGACGAAATCGACATCAAGATCGAGCCGAAAGACTTGCGGATCGATACATTCTGCTCCTCCGGCCCGGGCGGCCAGTCGGTCAACACCACTTATTCCGCTGTGCGTATCACGCATATACCGAGCGGCCTCGTTGTCTCGCAGCAGGACGAAAAATCACAAATCAAGAATCGCGCCAAAGCTATGCGCGTTCTGCGCGCACGTCTTTATGAAATGGAACAAGAAAAGCAGCAGGCCGCCATCGTTGCCGAGCGCCGCGGCCAGATCAAAACCGGCGACCGCTCCGAAAAAATCCGCACCTACAATTTCCCGCAGAACCGTGTGACCGATCACCGCATTGGCCTGACGCTACACCAGCTCACGGAAGTTGTGGACGGCAAGCTGGCGCCGCTGGTCGATGCGCTTGTTTCCCATTACGAGGCGGAGCGCCTCCAGCAGGAGCTGGCTGAGGCATAATCCTCGGTAAGGAGGTGCCCCATGCTGACTCGTCCGGGTTCTGCTCCTGGCTCCGGTTGGATGAGGAACCTGAGCGACCGGTTGGCCTCCGGGCCTGCCGATCCTCGTTCTCTCCCGCGTCGTTATTGGATTTGGTACATCGCTTTCATGAGTTTTGTGTTAGTCATTCTCCCATTAGTGCAGCGCCGCCCCATGCCTTCTTACGATGTGCGCTCCTATGAGTCTTCCACGCACATCGCCGGCTTACCTCTCTTTGCTTCCGGCGCTACTCCTGTTGCGATTATCGCTGTCGGCGGCCGTCCACGCGGCGTGATCGCTGTCGGTGGCATCGCTGTCGGTGTCATCGCGGTGGGTGGATTGGCCGCGGGTGGTCTCGCCTTCGGCGGGCTCTCGCTCGGCTTCATCGCGCTCGCAGGACTCGCCGTCGGGTGGAGGGCAATCGGTGGCGGCGCCGTCGGGTATCGCGCGTTCGGCGGCCTTGCGGTTGGCGGCTACGCCTACGCTGGAAACGGCGTGGCCTACGGCTACCACGAAGCCTGTGGCCGGCAGAAAGAGAAACTCATTGGCTGAGCAAGCTTTGCAGGAACGATGCGCGCGGGCGCTTCTCAAGCAAGGCATCAAGCGGCTGCGCGAGGCGGGCGTGCCTTCTTACACTCTCGCCGCGGAACTTCTTCTTCTTCATGTCTCAGGGCATGACCGCGCGTGGATTTACGCGCACGCGGATGAAGCGATTCCTGAGGAACAAACAAAACGCTACGCAGTCTTGATTGGGCGCCGCGCGGCCGGCGA
>QHYF01000253.1 GCA_003224075.1 Acidobacteriota bacterium | reverse complement strand
CATCCCCGTGCTGCTGGGCTTGATGGCCTACGACAAGATTCCGCGGTAGTCAGGCGCTCGGGGAAGGACCAACTCGCACTCATGTTTTCGCAAGCCGCCCTGAACGCTTCTCTCAATGGACTCAGCGCGATTCTCCTGGCAGGAGGCTACGCCGCCATCCGCGCGGGCAAGCGAGACGTGCACAAGGCTTTCATGGTTTCGGCCTTCGCCGTTTCAACTGTTTTTCTGGCTTCCTATCTTCTTTACCATTACAGGGTCGGTCACGTTGTCTTTCACGGGCAGGGCTGGATTCGGACGGTTTACTTTGCGCTGCTGTTCTCACATACGACCCTGGCGGTTGTGATTGTGCCCTTGATCCTGATTACGCTGCGGCGCGCCTGGCTGGAAAAATTCGACAAACACAAGCGCATTGCGCGGTGGACGCTGCCGCTGTGGTTCTATGTCTCTGTGACCGGAGTGATCGTCTACCTCATGGTCTATCAAATCTATGCGCCAAAGGGCAGTTGATTGCCTGTAGTTTCTGAAGTCTCCGACCGGTTAGAATTGACGAGGATTATCCTGCCGGAAACCAGGTGGGACCAAAGCCCCCGTCTGTGCCGAGCGGATGGCCTGTCGCGTGCCGGATTTGGGGAATACGATGTGCCAGAAGTCGGCTCTGGCTGTGGCGAATCCAATGCCGACAAAGCGCCTCTCGCGCTTCTCCCGCAGGTAAGTCACGTAACATTCGACTAACTCTGAAGTCATCTCATTGATGACCTGGACGTTCTGCCCGGGAATCAACGGGGTATCCATCAGTAAAAGGGCGCCGTGGGCGCTCACGATGTACGTGGAAGCCTTGAGGTCGATGGTTTCGCCTTCCGGCAGACGGCAACGCACTGTCAGGGGAACCTGAAGGGAGAGGCGCACGGTGCGCCGACGCTCTGGGTATCGAGTTCTCTGCATAATCAGCCTTGAACGGGACAATCGCGAGTCTAACTGAGCATGCTGCCATGTTCCCGGCCAAAAAACAAGCGCTTTGATGCGTCGCGTCAAAACCTCGTTAAAAATATCCCCTCCATGGGGGGTGGGGAGGGCCGGGCGGGGAATTACGTTGAATCAAAGTGCGGCGATCACGGCATCCGCGAATTCGTTCGTCCCGGCCTTCCCGCCGACGTCGCGGGTAATGTGCTTTGCTTCGCAGTAAACCCTTTCGAGCGCATCCTCGATTCGCTTCGCTGCAGGCCGATTTCCGAGGTGGTCGAGCATGAGAATGCTGCTCATCAGCAGCGCCGTCGGATTCGCGAGGCCCTTGCCGGCGATGTCGGGCGCGGTACCGTGCACGGCCTCGAACATCGCGCATTCATCGCCGATATTGGCGCTGGGCACGACACCCAGGCCGCCGACGAGGCCCGCGGCCAGGTCGCTCATGACGTCGCCGTAAAGATTAGGGAGCAGGAGTAGGTCGAATTGCAGCGGATCCATGACCATCTGCATGCAGGCATTGTCAACGATCAACTCTTTGTACTGAATTTCCGGAAACTGAGCCGCCACGGTGCGGACCGATTTCAGGAACAGGCCATCTGAGAGCTTCATGATGTTTGCTTTGTGAATGGCGTGAACCTTCTTGCGGCCGTGGAGCTTTGCGTACTGAAACGCAAACCGCGCGATGCGCGTGGAAGCCTTCTCGGTGATGATTTTCAGGCTCTCGACCACGCCGGGAACCACTTCGTGCTCGAGGCCTGAATACAAATCCTCGGTATTTTCCCTTACGAGAATCAGGTCCACATTCTCGAAGTGCGATTTGACGCCCGGCAGATTCCTGACGGGCCGCAAATTGGCATAGAGGTCGAGCGTCTTGCGCAGCGCCACGTTCACGCTGGGCGCGCCGCCGGCGATGGCCGTAGCCATCGGCCCTTTGAGCGCCACGCGATTCTTGCGCACCGAGTCCACCGCCGCCTGGTTGACAACTTGCCCCTGGTCCGAGGACGCCCCCGCTCGTCCGGCAATCTCCTCCCAATCGATTTGCACGCCTGCGGCTTCCAGGACGCGACGCGTGGCCGAGGCTACCTCCGGCCCGATGCCTTCACCCGGAATCAACGTAACTTTGTGTTTCATGGATGCATCTTATTGTAAGCGAAGCGTCTCTGGTTGACGAATTGCCGCCGGGCTGGCGTTTCAGGCCAGGAACCTATGCGCTATGCAGTTGTGGAAAATTTTTGTTATACTGTGAGAGTAGATAGCTGCGCAGGAGTGCCTGCGAGCGGAGGCCAAGAGAATTTATGATCCATCTGACGCCCGTAGCGAGTTCCAAGGTCAAGGAAATCATGAACATGCAGAGCCCGGTGCCGACTGCCCTTCGGGTGGCCGTGGTGGGCGGCGGCTGCTCCGGCTTCCAGTACCACATGGCGTTTGAAAATCAGACCAGCGATGCGGACCAGATTTTTGAGTTTGACGGTTTGAAGGTCGCGGTCGACCAAATGAGCTCCATGTATCTGGATGGAATCGAGATTGATTATATCGAGACACTCGAGGGTGCGGGATTCAAGTTCAACAATCCCAACGTGAAGAGCACCTGCGGCTGTGGCAGTTCGTTCAGCGTTTAATTCGGTCCAGCGAAGCGCGTTCACAGCTTTTCTTTGGGCTCCTGAGCTTCAGTTCAGGAGCCTTTTTTATGCCCTCAAGTCAATCCGAGTGGGATGCAAAGCACAGGCTGACGGCTGAAGCCTCCGCTTCCGAGCCCGCCAGCATTGTGCGCGAGCTCTTGCCGATCCTGCCGTCCGGGCCTGCGCTCGACATCGCCTGCGGCAGCGGAAGACACACGCTGCTTCTCGCGGCGCGCGGCCAGCATGTCACGGCGGTGGATTGGTCCGGCGCGGCCCTGGGAATCCTCGAAACTCGAGCGTGGTCCGTTGGGGTCCCCGTGCGGCGCATCCTCAGCCTCGATAGGGCCGCACGGTCTTCGCACGGTGGCGTGGCATTGATGCAAGCAGATCTCGAGAGGGTTCAGATTCCGGAACGTTCTTACGACCTGATTTTGTGCATTCAATATCTGCAGCGGTCGCTTTTTCCGCAGATTCCCGGCGCTCTTCGCCCGGGCGGCGTTCTCCTGTTTGAGACCTACACGCGTGCGCAACTTGATTTTACGGGCGGCCCGCGGAATCCGGCCCATCTGCTCGAAAGTGGCGAGCTCCGCGAGGCGTTCCCGCAGCTCGGTGTGCTTTTTTATCGCGAGCTGCGGGCCGGGCAGGGAATCGCCAGCCTGCTCGCGCGGAAACCGGGCCAGAAGGGCTGATGCCAAAATGCACGCCACCCTGTGCGCGCCGCCGTTTGCAATCTGCGAGTTCCATCCGTATTCTAAAGTCCGGGCATGAAGATAGCGCTCGCTCAATTCAATCCAACAGTTGGCGACTTTGCAGGAAACTCGGCTTGCATCCTGAGCCTGGCGGCGCAAGCCAAGCAGCGCGGCGCCGATCTCGCAGTCTTCTCCGAGCTTTGTCTGTGCGGCTATCTTCCTCAGGACCTTCTCGAACGCCCCGCCTTCATCCAGCGAAACCATACCGCTTTGAAGGAGCTTGCCGCCAAGATTCCTCTGGCTTCCGTTGTGGGCTACGCCGGGCGCGTCGCGAACGGGACAGGCAAAGCCATCGCCAATAAAGCCGCATTGCTCTGCGGGGGGCGTGTGGTTTTCGAGCAAAGCAAGATGCTGCTTCCCACCTATGACGTCTTTGATGAATCGCGCTACTTTCAGCCCGCGGATCACCAGTCGGTTTTTGGGTTTAGCGGCGAGCAATTGGGCATCACGATCTGCGAGGACGTTTGGAACGACAAGAATTTCTGGGCCAGCCAGCGCTATCAACGCGACCCGGTCACGGAAATCGTCGAGCAGGGAACTACGGTGCTGCTGAACGTGTCCGCCTCGCCCTACACCCTCGACAAGCGTTCCCTGCGCTTGGAAATGCTGCGTACCATTGCCATCAATCATCACCGCCCGATCGTTTACGTGAATCAGGTGGGCGGCGACGATAGTCTTATTTTCGACGGCGCCAGCATCGCCCTTACGGCGGAGGGCAATGTCGCGGCGCAAGCCCTCGCCTTCGAGGAAGATTTGGTTCTCTTCGATACCGTGACCGGGAAGGGCGAGGTCCACGCGCAGCCGCACGAGGAAATCGCTTACGCCTACCGCGCTCTGGTCACCGGCACGCGGGATTACGTTCGCAAGTGCGGTTTCAAGAAGGTCCTCATTGGTTTGAGTGGCGGAATTGACTCCGCGGTGGTTGCCGCCATCGCAGTCGATGCGCTTGGAGCCGAAAACGTCCTCGGCGTTTCCATGCCCGGGCCTTTTTCAT
>QHYF01000019.1 GCA_003224075.1 Acidobacteriota bacterium | reverse complement strand
GACGCAGGATGGTCGCGCGCTGCGGCGATACCGGCGGCGTTGGATCGTGGAACGTACCATCGGCTGGCTGGGGAATTACCGGCGTCTGGTCGTGCGCTACGACCGCTCGCTCCAAATCTACCGGGCGTTCTTTCATATCGCCTGCTTCATGATCGTCTTACGGAGGGTTGTGCAATAGCTTGTAATACAAGGACGGCCGCGCCGAACCGCCGAGCAACGACGTGTTGACGTTCGCGATCGTGTACGTGCCTTCGTTGCCGCCTCGGGCGAAACGTTTCGCCGATCGGGGGTGGGTCGCCGGGGCGCTAAGAGCTTAGTGTATTAACTCGCCAATTAACAGAAAAATGTTGCTGCGCAAGCCGAAATCATCAGGCAATTGGTGCCTTGAACGGACAGACGCGATCCGAGGGCAAAGAACGTGCCTCTTTGAATTCCATGGGGTTCCTTGTGCCTGCCTCATTCAAATGAGTGTGCAAATATTTGATGCTGAAAGACTTAGGTACAACCGATTAAGAGCCGGCGTAGAGTTGGAAGGGGGCCCAGTAGAAAGGCTTCTTGAAGACGGAGCCGGAATCGGGGGAGTGGAGAAACCTGAGTTTGGCGTCGCGGAGCGCGGTGGCAGGATCTTTGCCCTGGTCCAATTCACCATAGAGGGAATCCATCAGTTGCGGCGTGGAGGCGTCGCTGACTTCCCACAAAGCGCCAATCACGTTGTGGGCGCCCGCGCGGAGGAAGGCCCAGGATAGGCCGACCAAGCCTTCGCCCGAATAGGCGCGCGTGCCGGACCCGTTGCAAGCAGAAATGGTAACCAGATTGGCGTTCAAGTGATGTTGGACGATGTCTCGCGCATAGAGTTTATAGGAGTCGCCCTCTCTGCTGAGAATCACGGCGGACTCCAAGGGACGCGTTTGGCTGGCGGTCCCGTGGGTGACAAAGTGAAGATAGGAAAAACGCTCGGGATTGCTGGCGAGATACGCCGAGGGCGTGGCCTGCTTCCCCTCAAGGACTTTACGATCCCCATCTGGAAAGTAGTGGCTAACATTCTTCATCTCCGCGGGTGCCTGTGGAAGCACTGGAAAATCGGCGCTGGGCTGCTCGGTGTTGCCAACGAGGAGAAGGTTCTTCGCTTTAGGAAGGGGGTGCGTCACGGATGCGGCCAATAGTGTTAGCGAGCTCGCCGTGGTTAGCGTGACGTCTTCGATCCAGAAGTGGGGCATTGGCTCGGGGACGACCAAGGTCTCGAAGTTCAGCCCGTACAGACTCTCAGCCGGCAGCACAATGACTCGCGATCCGAGAGGAATCAGGTTTTTGGCAGGCTCAACCAGCATGGCGTACAACTGTTTTCCTTCGGAACTGCCGGCATCCTGCGCGTCGCGCATGCCCAAAATCGTCTTTCGATAGGATTTCACTAGCGGTTCAATGTCAGCCGCCTTCGGGAGGCTGAAATAAGTTGTCTTCGTGGGAGTGATCGCCCAGAGGTAGGAATGTTCGTGTCCGACCCAATAAAAAAGCAGCAATGCATTGAGTTCTTTTGAGTCTTGCTGCGGACGAACCCTGCTTGTCGCCGGCGAAGCAGCTTCGGTTGTGGATGCCAATCCCTCCGTCAAGGTCCGAGCTCGGCTCAATTCGGCAACCTTCAGAGCATCGTCCGGCCTGCCGTGAGCAATGAGAAAGTCAACATAATCGTCGTAAAACTCAATTCCGCTCGATAGAAAGGTGAGGCGGAATTCATCTTGCTTTAAGGACTTTCTCGCTGCTTCGATCGTTCCAATCGCTTTCCGATACTCCTTCTCAGCTTGCGCGAACTTGTCTTCATCGTCATAGACTTTCGCCAGCCGTGCCTGCGCCTCCCATTTGAGAGGCGTGTCTGCCCTGGGGTCCCGACTGATTCCCCGAAGGAGCCGTTGTGCCTCGGACAAATGACGCTTGCTCGCCTGAATCCGAGCGTGCATAAGCTGCGAGTAGAGAACCCCGGATTGATCCAAGCCTGCCCGCTGTATGTCCAGAGCTTCTTTGTTGTATTGTTCGGCGAGGTCCATGCGCCCTGTTTCCAGAGCGACTGGGGAAATATCATTCAGGCACTTAATGAGTATGCTCTTCTCGTCCAGGCCCCTGGCCAACTTTAGAGCTTGCTCCAAGATTGCTTGAGCAGACCTTTCATCATGCAGGGCGTAGTAGGAATTCGCCACACCGGTGAGCCAGTAAGCCTGAGTCGCGGGTAACTTACGTCTCTCCGAGTCCTCGGCTGCCTTTCTGTAGAGTGGCATGGCATTCTCAAAATCCCCCAGAGCAAAATAGTTCCAGCCCATGTTTCCGACGATCGCAGCCACCGTATCCTTAACACCCAAAGCCCGGGACAGCTCCAACGCAGATCGGTTCCAATCGATAGACTCATCGAAGTGCTCCTGCTTTGTGGCGACAAAGCCCAGGTTTCCCAAAGCATTCGCTTCTTGAACTCGATCTTTCCGCTCTCTGGCAAGGAGAAGCGCACGGTGAAACGTTTCCTGAGCGGCCACATACTTCACTTCTTCCACTTCAAGCGCGCCACGATTGTTCAAGATCTCGCCCATGATTTGCGGCTGATAAGAAGAAGCCAGCCGTTCCGCTTCTATGAATTCTTTCTCCGAGTCTTCATATTGCTGAGCGTACCTGTAAGCAACACCTTCGACCATGGCCTTGCGCGCCGCTATGCCCGTTGTGGCCAACGCAGGAGGGAGGCTTTCATCGAGGAGGGCTAGAGCTTCTTTGTATTGCCTGCGGAAAACAAAGAGTTGTGCCTTTAAGATACGAAAGCGCCATGCCCATTCTTCATTCTTGGATCCGTACTCTCCGTATGCCCGGTCTATGTCGGTCCTGGCTGCGTCCAATTCCCCATGCCGAATCTCTTGGACTATGTGGTCATACAAGACTTTGGGCTTCGGAGCCGAATTGCAGGCCCAAACAGAGATGAAGACCAAGAACTGGCAAAGAGGGATTAAGGTGTGGGCGGCATGGGCTGGCCGTTGGTGCTGGATTCGGCCGCCGTCAAGTCGGCCACGTGGGGTGAGCCGAGTTCGAGGCGAAGCATCGTGAGCGTTCGTCTTCCAGGCTCGGCGAACACTTCGGCTAAGAAGATTTTGCCAAAATCCTTCACCTCGATCAGGTGGCGCTTCACATCGACGCCCTTCAATCTCGTGTCGATTTTCTCCACAAGCGAACAAATGGCCACCTTGCGGTCCTGATCAATTGCCACCATTCTCCCGGATTTTGTGTCGCTTGCAATGCCTTTCCTCAAATCATCGAAGGTCTTGCATTTGACGAGCAAATCGTGGCGCAGACTCACCTTCACGTCTTCTCCATTGATCTTCAGCCCCTCGAACCGGCTGTCCTCGGCAATGATATGCCCCTCCGGTTCTTTCGGGCTGTGAATCGAAGTGAGGCGAGAAACGATGAGGTCGGCCTTGACAATCCCGAGAATGTTGAGTCCTTTGACCGTGGTTGAGGCATGAGTGACGAAGGTTTCGTCGCGCCTGCGCTTCCCTGAAGTCTGCGTGTGGGCGAACTTGAAGCAGACGAAATCCTGAAAATGGAAATTCTCGATATGCGCAGCCGCGTGTCCACCGATTGTGGGTAACGATACAGATGCCTGCGCAGGGATTAGGGTCCAGAGAGGATGGCGAAACTCGCCGCTCAAGGCATGACCTTCTGCGTGGAAGTGGAAGGGGATGCGGTGCAACTGGGACATTGAGACACCTCGGTACTTAAAATTTGGGGTCACATGGTCATTCATCTATTGAAGAAATTCAATAGAAAAGCTGAGCCGTAGGACTTCATCCGCGAGTGGCCGAGCCTTTGAACGCGGGGCGCCGGTGAACACCAGAGCGTATTTGCCGGGCCGGACAAGTCCTGCCGGAACAACGACATGCACTTCCTCGTTGGCGCTGTTTCCGGGGACGCTAAGCTGCAGCAACGAGCGGCCCGACTCGTCCTGAAGCTGGCAGACATAACTGTCAAAGGGGCGCGAGGGGGTAAAGTCAAACTTGAGCTCAAAACTTTCCTTTGGATGGATTTGCACCTTCACGTCGTCACCGCCACGCACGTTGGCCATCTGCAGAGAATAAGACGACGTGAAGAATTGCGCGGGGCTGCCTGCAGCTTCTCTTTTAGCCTGTGGTATCGTGACCGTGTTCTGATAACCGATGACCAGCAGAAGGACAGCGAAGGCGGGGACGGCAACAACGGGCCGGAACCAACTGAACCAGCCGCTGCGGGGTGGCATGGCGTTCCGTTCTACGGAGTCTTGCCGCTCGGCACGCATCACCTCGCGTGTGGTGTCCACAAAAACCGCAGCAGCCTTGAGATCGAGCGCGCATTCGGCGCAGTCGAAGCAATGCTCTTCATATTCGTCGCGCTGGGCTGGGGGAAGTTCGCCGAGCACATACTTTACAGCGGCTTGCAGTCGTACCGCTTCACTATGGTCCATTTGTGCCACCCGATAGGTAGTGCGGGAGGTTGCAATATCGTTTCACTGGTTCCTCAGTGGGCGACGCGGTGAGCGACCCCGAGCTGGCCTTTCTCATACAAAACCTTGAACTTATCCTTGGCGCGGTGCAGAAGCACCCTTAAATAGTCGCGGTCTACGCCGAATTCGCGGCAGACGACGTCTTTGTCCTTTTCTTCCAAGAAGATAGCGCGAAGCAGGTCGCTGTCGCGCCGGGGCATTCCGTCCAGGATCCGGCGAACGCGCTCGGAAGATTGCTTGGTGACGAGCATGCCCTCGAGGTCGAGGACCTTGTCCGGGATTTCCAGGTGAGAATCCTCCATCGGCTGATTCCTGGCAGAAGTTCGGTAATATTCGAGTAAGACGTTGTTTCAGATAGAGTTAACGAAGGCGCCGAAGCGCTCCGGCTGACGGACGCCACCCTCACGGCGTAGCGCGGCGATGACCCGGATAAGGTTTCCTGCCGCAAGTCCTCCACTTTGTCATTGCCCAGCATTCTGGCCCTAAGCTTGATGCGCAGAAGATGCTCAAAGTAGGCGACAAAGTGGTGTTCGGTCGGAGGATCCCCGTCCCGCAGCCGTTCCACATAGGCTTTGTCGAAGGCAAAGAAGTCCATGCAAGCCCCGGATTCTTGCTGGAGGAGTATATCGTCGCCTTTCCCGGCGGGCAATAAAACAGATGATCAGAACAGCTTAACAGACGATTCATTTGCACGCTGCTGAAACGGAATTGCGGTTTGATGCACTACCCTTCTGTAGGAACCCCATACGCTCGGGAGTCCTTATCCGTGGGGAACGCTCCCCGGTCCCCATGTGCCCCAGTGGGCGCATCTGAGCCTGCCCTGAACGGGCGAGGATGCGCCTCCCCTCTTCTTGAGGCGGGCTAGAACCATGGAGGATCTGTGGCCAGTCCGGTACGTCATGCAGGTATTTCAAGTAATGGTGCGTTTGCATTTTCCCAGACCTCCGCTTTAAAGCCCCATCCAATTGCGAGCAGAGCAGCCGGCGCTTCGGTCGTGACTGCGTTAAGCGTGGAATTTGTCGCAAAGCCTCAGGAGGCGCACAGAGTACAAGCGACAATACCGGCGGCGGTTGCTGGAGCTCTGAAGGAAGTGAGTGGATTCGCCGGATGCCTGGTGATGATTTCCGATCAGGAAGCGCGTCTGGTTACTGTGGTCACACTATGGGCTGGCGAGGACCGCCGGAAACGCTGCGGCGAGAATGCCCGCTGGGTGCACGCGCTGCTGGCGCCATACCTGGACCGTTGCCTGCGAGTGCAAACCATGGTCGCACACTTGCCGGTGTTGGTTGCGATTCAGCCGGAAGGAAGCGGGGCCGGCGAGTGTTCGATGGGGCAGCAGCTTCCTTTAAAAGATGAAAGCGTGTGCGCTGCGTAGCGCATCTGACTCTGGGGGAAAGATCGAGGAATGAAATTGGCCGTGGAATTGAATCAGGGGGTTTGGCGGGAATGGATACGATGCATCGGAAACGAAACTGCAGCGTGGGTTCTTGTGGCCGCGCCGCGATTACTTCACTGGGTCAACAGATTCTGTGCGTGAACCACTTCCTGCTGCGCTGTTACGAGAAGCTTGACGGTCTTGATCCGCGGGGCCGGAAATTCACCTCGGAGCCTATCGACCTGGCCGCGATGCGCGGATTCATCGAGGAGTGCTCGCGGAAGGCGCTCGACGTCAGCCTGCAGTGCGAAGAGCTAAGCAACCTCGAGCGGGGACGATTGCTGGACATTCTGCTTTGGGCCGGCGAACTGTTTCTTTTACTGCGCGCACCGCGGCTCACCTTCGCCGAATCTATGGCTTCCGCCGATGATGGTATGGCGGCCCGCGCCGCTATTCCAAATCTCTGAATTACTCATCCCGCTTGCCTGTCGTTCGTCCGTTGCGTCTTTTAATCAACGAACCGTCCGGGAACTCTTCGTCTTTGGGGGAATAAACTCCAGTCGTGAGTTATATTACCGTGTCTTGTATCATCGCAGCCGGAACCGTGCCGCGAATGAAATGGCGACGTTTCTCTCGGGAGTGCTTCTCTTTTTCCCGGGAGTGATTGGTGAATATGTCGGCCGCATCTACGAAGAAACGAAAGCTCGTCCAATTTATATCGTCGAACGCGTTGCGGGCAGCTTCAAATCCAAGACCGGAGAGAACTCGATTGAAACGCGCCCTTCGGAACGAATGCTGGAGAGGGAATTCTTCCGCTAATCGCGCGGGAAGCGCGGATATCGCGAACTGAAATCCCTCCCGGAGCTCTTTTGGAACCAGAATATGCTCGGCGATACCGCGACCTCTACGCCAAGCACTGGTGGTGGCGTGCCCGTGAGGAAGCAATTCTGGAGGTCCTACGCCGGCACATCCGTTCAAAAGGCGGGCTCCGCATCTTGGACGTAGGCTGCGGCGACGGCCTATTCTTTGGCCGCCTTCTGGATTTTGGAGAAGTGGAGGGCATCGAACCCGATGAGAGACTCGTCGACCCAAGAGGCCCGCACCGCGACCGGATTCGAATCGCCGCTTTTGACGATAACTTTCGTCCATCAGAATCCTACTCACTGATTTTGATGCTCGACGTCCTCGAGCATCTCGATAATCCCGGTGGCGCGTTGCAGCACGCTTATTCTCTGCTCTCTCCATCAGGCATGCTGCTTCTGACGGTCCCAGCGTTTCAGTCCCTCTGGACTAATCACGATGTCATCAACCATCATCGTGTGCGCTATCGGCGCAGGACCCTGCGCCCACTACTGCGGCGCGCTGCCTTCACAATTGTAGAGGAACGCTATTGGTATCAGTGGACTTGCCCGCTCAAGTTAGCGATTCGCCTAGCCGAAGCGGTTCTTCCCCGACCTGCGTCCATAGCGCGTGTGCCTCCGGCTTGGATAAATCGCCCCCTCTACTGGATATCGCGCATCGAACAGCTAACGATCGGCGCCATTGGGGTGCCGTTCGGCAGTAGCCTCATGGTCTACTGCGCAAAGCAGGGGGCGTCCTAACGCTCATGGGTAGGATGATCATTATTCTGGCATTGGTTCTGAACCTGATCTCCGCCGCTCTCTTTATTGGTCTGGTCAACCGCCCGGTCTACGACGACCCCTATAACATTTTCGACGTCCATAATTACGCCACCCGGGGTCTTTCGGTTGATACGCTGCTTTCACAGAGGAATCCACCAGGTCCGACCAGCTTTCTGTGGATGGCCGCGGGAGTTCGTCTCCTGGGTGGCGGCGAATTACGCGACGCACGAATTGCGAACCTCATGAGTTGGTTGCTACTCGGAGCGGGAGTGCTAATTGGCACAAAGTACAGTAGCTCTCCACAATTATGGTACGGCGCGTTGTTAGTTCTCCTTGTTTTTCCGCATACGCTTGAAGCGACTGCAACCATATTGACGGAAGGCCCTGCGCTGCTTTTCGCCGTAGCGGGGATTCTTGCCTGGACTGAATTTGCCTCGCGGCCGAACATAACGCCACGCCTCTTTGCCCTGGGGATGCTCGGAGGCACATTGATGGGACTGGCGGTGACCTGCCGGCAATACTACCTAGCGTTACTGCCCGCGGCTGCGCTCTTTGCGTTCTACCAATGGCGACGGCTTGCTTCCCACGAAAAATTCCGCTGGTTGGCGGGCGTGATTCTATCGCTCGTACTCACCGCAATACCTGTAATTCTCCTGGTCCTCGTCTGGAAAGGCATCTCAAGTCCCGGAATGGCCACGGGCACGTCATACAACCACACGTGGAAGGCCACCGTCGGTGGGAATTTGTCTCGGCCCCCTGTTGTTGCCTTTTATATTGCGGCTTATCTCCTGCCGTTCACATTTCCCGCGATGTTCCAGTTAAGGGCCTCCCAGCGCCGAATAGGGCTGTTGGTTGCGGTCATGGGAGGAATCGGCGTCACCTATTTCAGTTCTCTATTTCTGCAGCCGGGGCCGCTGAATTCGCTGATTCGAATGGCCTCGCGTCTGCCTTACGGGGGGACAGTGCTCTTTGCGGTAATCGCGATTGGAGTGATCTACAATGGCGCGTCTGTGTGCTGCCTGCTCTGGGGCCAGCGAGATTCCCTTTCTTCCCGCGCACCAGTCGTTTTCGCAATATTCGCGGTCGCGTTCTTCATCGCGGAGCAATTTGGCGTGGGCGGCAACTTGCCCTTCTATGATCGGTACGTCCTTCAAATAGCGCCCTTCCTGGGATTGATCGCCTTCACGGTCCTGCCGCGTCTCACGCCGTCACGCTTGACCGCGCTTGCGTGCCTTTCTCTCCTTAGTCACGGGATGCTGTGGCGATTTGCGTTTGGCCCCTAACATCGTTGTGCAAGACATTGTGCGAATTATGCGCCTGAAGATGGTTGCGATAACCTCATTCTTGCGTGCAATCCCATTCTAAGATGACGTCAAGGTTCCGCCGATGAATCTCCAAGCCTTTCTTTCTCGACGGGTAGTCACCTCGCGAGGAATCCATCCGGCGGGCGTGCTCGTGCAAGATGGACGGATCCTTGATGTCGTTTCGCCAGACCAAATCCCCGCGCAGGTCTCCGTGAAGGATTTTGGCGATGCAGCAATGCTTCCGGGACTTGTGGACTCTCACGTCCACGTCAATGAGCCCGGGCGAACGGAATGGGAAGGTTTTCAAACGGCGACGCGCGCGGCCGCGGCCGGAGGCTTCACGCTGCTGGTGGACATGCCACTCAATTGTTTGCCAGCGACCACCACGGTTGCGGCGCTCCAAGCCAAGCGCAAAGCGGCAGAAGGCCAATGCCACGTGGATTGGATGGCGTGGGGCGGCGTCGTTAGCGACAACCAGGAGCACATCAGAGATTTGGCTTCGGCCGGCGTGGCGGGATTCAAATGCTTCCTTATTCATCCTGGCATCGATGGCTTCACCAGGGTCACCGAGCCGGAACTGCGCGCGGCATCGCCCCATGTGGAGCAGACGGGGCTCCCGCTGCTTGTGCACGCGGAGCTGCCCGGCCCGGTGGACATGGCAACGTGTCAATTGGCGCAAGCGGATTGGAGCAAGTATGAAACGTATCTGAAATCGCGCCCGGATGAGGCGGAGCTTTCCGCGATTCGGTTAATGCTCTCTCTCTGCCGCGAATATCATTTCCGCCTGCACATCGTGCATCTGTCGACGAGCCAAGCGCTGGAGATACTGCGCGCAGCCAAGTCAGAAGGCCTGCCGGCCAGCGTCGAGACGTGCCCGCATTATCTGCATCTTTTTTCCGAAAAGATCCCGGATGGCCAGACCTTGTTCAAGTGTGCTCCCCCGATCCGCGGCCGGGAGAACCGCGAAAAACTGTGGCAGGGACTTCGAGAGGGAGTCATTGATTTGGTGGCGACGGATCATTCTCCATGCCCGCCAGAAATGAAGCGGCTCGACGAGGGAGACTTTCGAATGGCCTGGGGCGGGATTTCCAGCCTTTCGCTGGCGTTGCCGGTGATGTGGACCGAGGCTAGCAGCCGGGGTTTCAACCTGCTGGACATCACACGATGGATGGCTGAAGGCCCTGCGCGGCTGGCTGCGTGTGAATCGCATAAGGGTTGCATTGCGAAGGGTTACGATGCGGACTTCGTTGTGTTTGAGCCCGAGGCCGAATTCATCGTGACGGAGCATCACCTACGATATCGCCATCGTCTGTCACCCTATCTAAGGGAACGACTTCGCGGGGTCGTGAAAGCCACTTACTTGCGAGGAAATTGCGTATTTGCCGAGGGCGAGTATCCAGGAGAACCGGCCGGGCGCGAATTTCGGCGCCAGCAGATCGATGGAGAGCTCAAATAGACATTTGAAACTCTCGCTTTTTGCTTCAGAATATTGCTCGCAAAACCATTTATAAGCGTCCGCGATCACAATGTCCCAATGACAGTTCCCATTCGGGGCACTTTCCACCGTAACGACGCATCTATCTGATTTGTCGAGCGAAAGGGTGACGTTGGCAAAGTTGCAAGAGCACCACATTGTCGGGGCGCCCGTTCCACGCAAGGAAGGTCGCGACAAAGTCACTGGGGCGGCGCGCTACGTGGACGACATGGTTTTGCCCGGCATGCTTTACGGCGCAACCGTGCGCAGCACGATTGCGCGCGGCAAAATCAGGAAAATCACCTATGGCCCGGGTATCCCTTGGGAAGAGTTTGTGACAGTTACAGCCAAAGACATTCCAGGGAAAAATTGCATCGCTCTGATCCTCGACGACCAACCTTGCCTCGCAGAAGAGACCGTCAATCATCCCGAAGAACCGACTCTCCTCCTGGCCCACGCAGATCGTCACAAACTTCGCAAGGCCGTCGAGGCGATTTCCATCGAGTACGAGCCGCTCCCGGCGGTGCACACTATGGCAGAAAGCGAGCAGCAATCCACGATCATCTGGGGCAGCGACAACATTTTCAAAAGCTATTTGATTGAAAAAGGTGACGTGGAGGCCGTCTGGAAGGAAGCTGCTTACATCGTGGAAGGTGAATACTCTACCGGAGCGCAGGAGCAGCTCTACATCGAAAACAATGGAGTCATCGCATCTTTCGATCGGGAGAAAGGAGTCACCGTCTGGGGTTCGCTGCAATGTCCGTACTACGTTCACAAAGCTCTGATGGCGCTCTGCGGTCTTCCCGAAGAGAAAGTTCGTGTCGTGCAGATGGAGACAGGCGGCGCCTTTGGCGGAAAAGAAGAGTTTCCCTCCATGATTGCGGCGCACGCGACGCTTTTGGCCATCAAGTCCGGCCGGCCGGTGAAAATCGTCTACGACCGCATGGAAGACATGGCCGCGACGACGAAACGTCACCCTTCGCGCACGCGCCATCGCACTGCCGTTGGCAAGGATGGCAAGATTCTCGGCGGCGAGATTGAGTTCACCATTGATGGCGGAGCCTACTCCACATTGTCCTCGGTCGTACTATCGCGCGGCACGATTCACGCCGGCGGACCTTATTACTGGCCGAGTGTGCGCATTCGCGCAAAGGCCGTGGCCACGAATTCGCCGCCTCACGGCGCCTTCCGCGGTTTTGGCGCGCCGCAGAGCCTCTTCGCCATGGAGCGGCACATGGACCGCATCGCCCAGGTCGTGGGGACCTCTCCGATTGAAGTCCGCGGGCGGAATTTTCTGAAGCCAGGCCAGACGACAACCACGCAGCAGACCATCCGCGAAGAAATCGGTTTGGATCATCTGCTCAGCCGGGCGCTGAAACTCTCGGACTACCACGCGAAGAAGGCGCGCTTTGCGCGAGAGAACAAGTATGGAGTGCTCAAGAAAGGAATCGGAATCGCCGCCTTCTTGCATGGCGCGGGATTCACGGGCTCAGGCGAACGCTATCTGAATTCTTTGGTCGGTGTGCAAGCTGGCGCAGACGGCAGCGTTCGTGTGCTCGTTTCCAGCGCCGAATTCGGCCAAGGAACGAATACCGTACTTTGTCAAATTGCCGCCGAGGCCCTCGGGCTACCTTATGAAAACGTAGTCATCGCGCAGCCGGACACGACCGTGGTCCCAAATAGCGGCCCCACGGTAGCATCGCGCACGGCGATGATCGTGGGAAAACTGGTGCAGTCAGCGGCGATCAGCATCAGGCAAACGCTCACGAAAACCGGTCTTCTCGGTGATGAATACACTCCCGAGCAATTTCGCGTCGCGTGCCGCGAGTACATCGCCGCGCACGGGCCGCTGAAGGCTTATGCCCGTTATGAAGCCCCCGCCGATATCTATTGGGACGATGAACATTATCGAGGCGAGGCTTACGCCGCCTTCGCATGGGCCGTCTACGTGGCCGAGGTGACCGTTGATCTGGCGACTTATAGCGTGACCGTGGATGACTTCGTTGCCCTGCAGGAAGTCGGCAAGGTTCTTCACCCAGTATTGGCCGCGGGCCAAATCACAGGCGGAGTGGCTCAAGCGATCGGCTTCGCCCTCTACGAAAAAGTAGTCTGGCAGAACGGACGCATGGTGAACAACCAGATGACCAATTACATCATGCCGACCTCCGCGGACCTGCCGCCGATCCGCGTCTTCTTTGAAGAAATCGGCAACGTTCACGGTGCGCATGGCGCCAAAGGCATTGGGGAGCTTCCCATGGATGGGCCCGCTCCGGCGATCCTAAACGCCGTGGAGGATGCAATCGGTGTTCGCTTCAATTCGATTCCACTGTTACCGGAAGATCTGTTTGAAGCTCTTAGCGCCCAGTCTCTTGATTCGAAAGCTTCCTTTTCAACGCGAGAGATAAGATGATCCCCTCCCCGGAGACCAAAGCAAAATGCGAGGTTCTCTTTACGGTCAACGGCAAGACTAAGAAAGTGCTCACCCATCCTATGGAAAGATTATTGGATGTGCTGCGAAATGAACTCGGATTGACCGGCACGAAGGAAGGATGTGGCGAAGGCGAATGCGGCTCGTGCTCCGTCTTGATGGACGGCATGCTGGTGAATAGCTGCCTCATTCCCGTGGCGCAAGCGAGCGGCGCGAACATTGTTACCATCGAGGGGATATCAGCGCACGCTTTGCTTCTTCCTCTGCAGGAAGCGTTCCTCGAATGCGGCGGTGCTCAGTGCGGCATCTGCACGCCGGGTATGATTCTCGCGGCCGTACACCTTCTCGACAAAAAACCGGAACCCACGCTGGCAGAAATACGGGAAGGGCTCGCGGGTAATCTTTGCCGCTGCACCGGTTATATGCAGATTTTCGAAGCCGTGGCAACGGCCGCCCGGCGAAGAGTCGGAAAATGAGAGCCGATCCAGCCGATTACTGCCTCGCATCACCCGGAAGTCTGCTGGGCGTTCTTTCTCTGCTGGCTGCCGAGCCGGCTCAGTGGCTGCCCATCGCCGGCGGCACCGATGTGATGGTCTTGTACGCGGCTGGAAAACTGCCAAATCGAAAACTGGTCAACATCTGGAATATCCCCGAGCTTCGGCAGATCGAAGTTTTTCCAGATCGAATTCGCGTCGGCGCCGCGTGCACCTATACCGCTTTACGAATGCATCCGATCGTTTCTCAGGAGTTCCCGCTGCTGGCCACGGCCGCGTCCTGGACCGGCGGAATCGCAAACCAGAACCGGGGAACTCTCGGGGGAAATGTTGCGAATGCATCCCCGGCTGCCGATTCCTTGCCCGCACTGCTCGTTTATGACGCCGAATTGGCGCTGATTTCGGCGCGCGGTGAGCGCCAACTGCCTTATCGGAGCTTTCATATCGCCTACAAGCAAACTGCCCTTGCCCCCGACGAATTGATTCGAGATATCTCTCTACCCCGGCGATTTTCAGGATACGTTTCCCATGCGCGGAAGGTCGGCGCCCGCAATGCTCAAGCCATTGCCAAGGTTTGCCTCGCTGCATTGGGCCGGCTCGCAAACGGAACGGTCCAGGATGTCCGCCTCGCTCTCGGAAGCGTGGCGCCGATTCCACTTCGCTTGGTTGCAACGGAGCGAGAGCTGCTCGGAGAAAAGATTGCGCCGTCGTTATTGGAGACAACAAGAAGGAGCGTAACCGGAGAAATTCACCCAATTGACGATATTCGTTCAACGGCTCGATATCGAGCAGCCGTGTCAGGCAATCTTGTGGTCGAGTTTCTCGAGAAGCTTGCCTCTGAGGGAGAAAATGCGTGAGCGGCGTGCTCGTTCGCTGGAATCGTCTGCGGCCCGAAGAAGCTGTCCGCGAGATCCTTCCCTGCTGCGGCTCGACAAACTGGGCCGCTGGCATGGCATCCAAGCGGCCCCTTCCAAACGAAGCGTCGGTGATTGCGGCGTCGGACGTGACCTGGCAAAGCCTCGGTGCTTCGGACTGGCTCGAAGCGTTCCAGAGTCACCCGCGAATCGGCGAGTCTCGTGCGGAAAGAGCCGCCCCTGCGCAATTCTCTGCGTGGTCTGCGCAAGAACAACAAAAGGTTTCAACAGCCGACGATGCCATCAAGCTCGCTCTGGCGCAGGGCAATCGTGACTACGAGCAGAAGTTTGGCCGCATTTTCATCGTGTGCGCCACAGGCAAATCAGCGAGTGAAATCCTGGAGATTCTGCGGCGCCGGCTGCAGAATGATGAGGCAGCCGAACTCCGGCAAGCCGCCGAGGAGCAGCGGCAGATCATGCACATCCGTCTGAAAAAGTGGCTTTGGGGATGAATCGCATTTCAACTCACGTCTTGGATACAGCCAAAGGCAAACCTGCCTCGGGCATGCCTGTGCGGTTAGAGCGTCAAGACTCGTCCGGTAAGTGGTCGCCTGTGGGTTCTGCGCAAACCGATCAAGACGGACGGTGCAGCCAGTTGCTGCCGGAAGGCGATGCACCCGAAGGGCCTTACCGTTTGACATTTGACACCGCGGTTTACTTCGCGTCGTCCGGAGCGCAGGGGTTGTATCCAGTGGTTGAAATCACATTTCGAGTTCGAAGCGGCGAATCGCACCTCCACATCCCGCTGCTGCTGAGCCCGAATGGATACACGACCTATCGGGGAAGCTGAGATGAGTTCTTCGATCCGAGAATGGCTGAACCTCAGCTTGCGGTGGTTTCACGTGTTCGCGGGGATCATGTGGGTCGGGCAGACGTATTACTTCACGTGGCTTGACGGCCAGTTCGGAAAGATCGAGAAGAGAGCGGCCGCGAACGGCACAGCTCCGGCAGTGTGGATGGTGCACAGCGGAGGCTTTTACACCGTCGAGAAACAAAAGTCGCTAGGCGTGGCGCCGGAACAGGTCCGCTGGTTTCGCTGGGAAGCACTCATGACGTGGCTGGCGGGCGTGGTTCTCCTGGTCCTTGTGTATTACCTGGGGGATGGGCTTATCGATCCGGACGTTGCCGATATTTCCAAGCAAGCGGGCGTCGCGATCGGATTGGGTGCCCTGGTGGCAGGGTGGTTCATCTACGATCTGGCCGTGCGGTCACCCCTGGGAAAGTCGCAGGCCGCGTTCGCGGGATTTGGTCTGGTGATGACGGCGGCGGCGGCATGGGGATTGATGCACGTGTTCAGCGGCCGCGCTGCGTACATCCACGTGGGAGCGATCTTCGGCACCATCATGACCTTGAACGTGTGGATGCGCATTCTGCCCGCGCAACGCAGGATGATCGCAGCAGCGGCGGCAGGCGAGAAGTTCGATGCGTCGCTGGGCGCGCAAGCGAAGTTGCGGTCCAAGCACAATACGTACATGGCAGTGCCGGTCGTCTTTCTGATGTTGAGCAATCATTTTCCGGTCGCGACTTATGGGAACCGGTACGGCTGGCAGATTTTGTTGGCGCTCGTTGTGGCGGGGTGGGGAGCGGCGAAGCTTATCCGGGAGTTCTGAATCCCGCGAGGCGCGCGCCTTGAGCAAAGGTAGAATCGAGTGCAGACGAGCAGTGGCTTTACAAATCTTGCGGAAGAGGTGATAGCGCGCTGCCAGAAGCTGGCGTCGTTTTCAGAAGATGCAGGCGGCACCCGGCGGACTTTTCTTTCGGCGCCGATGCGCGATTGCCACCGGGAAATCTCCTCATGGATGAGCGCTCTTGGAATGTCCGTGGCACTTGATGCCGCCGGAAACCAGCGAGGATTCTATTCTGGATCGGGGCCGGGAGTGCCGCGAATTATGCTGGGATCGCATCTCGACACGGTTCCGAATGCTGGTGCATACGACGGCGTCCTCGGTGTGGTTCTGGCCGTTGCTCTGGTCGAATCCCTGAACGGGCGCGGGCTTCCGTTCGGAATCGAAGTCGTCGGCTTCTCTGAAGAAGAAGGAGTCC
>QHYF01000265.1 GCA_003224075.1 Acidobacteriota bacterium | reverse complement strand
TTGCCCGATGAGCACGTCATTCGCGTGCGCCTGTTTCCACGCCAGATAGATGTAGAAGGCCAGCAGCGGAATCATGGCGATGATCGGCACGTTGTCCGGGGCGGAAAGGATTTCCCAGAGTTGTTTCCAATCCATGGCTATTTCCGCGCCTCCTTGACTTCGGACTCGAGCACCACAGAAGCCGGGCCGGAGATGCCGCCGTCCTTACGCACACGCCAAAAGTGCAGGATCATGAAGACGGAAGCGATGATGGGGATACCGATGCAATGCCAGATGTAGGAGCGGAGAAGCGCGTTGGCGTCCACAATGGAGCCGCCAAGTAGTCCGAAGCGCACGTCGTTGTATGGCGTCATCCCGAACTGCGCGCCGAAGGGGCCTTCGTGGCCGAGGAGTGGAGTGGCGCGCGCCATGTTCGTGCCGACAGTGACGGCCCAGAACCCAAGCTGATCATCGGGCAATAGATAGCCGGTGAAGGAGAGGAGGAGAGTGAGCACGAGCAGGATGACTCCGACGTTCCAATTGAATTCGCGCGGCTTGTACGAGCCGGTGAGAAACACGCGGAACATGTGCAGCTCGACGGCAATGACCATCAAATGGGCGGCCCAGCGGTGCATGTTGCGCAGCAACTTGCCGAAGGGCACGTCGTGTTCGAGGTAGAGCACATCGCGGAAGGCCTGCACTTTGCTGGGGTGGTAATAGAACATCAGGAGCACGCCGGTGAGAGTAAGCACGAAGAACAAATAGAAGGTGATGCCGCCCATTCCCCAGGTGTAGCTGTAGCGCACCGCGTCACGGTTGATCTTGGCCGGGTGCAGATGCAGGAAAACGTTGGAGAGCACGCCGAGGGCACGGTTGCGCGGGGTATCGTCATGCTTGTGGCGGAAGATGGAAGTGTAGAGCTGGGTCTTGGTGGGCTTCTTGAGGATTTCGACCTGCTCTTTGGCTTTGGCAGGCAGGTCGGTTTTAAGAGACGCGAGATCTTCCTTAACTCCAGCTGCTACGCGCTCGACCAAGCCAACTGACTTGCCATTCTTTCCGTTCGGGGCTTTCTCTTCGGGCATTGTCTGCTCTCCCGTCCTGTAGCGACTCGATTTCTTCTTGCTTCTCCTTTAATTAATCGCCCGGATGCATCCGGCGTTTCGTCTACACGGGCAAATAAGAGCCCGGGTCGCTGAAATGGCTGGGTTGTCCCTTGGGCCACTGATAGAGCCGGGAAGTGTCCACGATAATCTGGCCATCAGGAGCTAATTCCACGTGAGCGCGGTCCATCGGACGCGGCGCGGGCCCCTCGAAGTTGACCCCTTCGCTGTCATAACCGCTTCCGTGGCATGGACACTTGAACTTGTTCTCGCTGGCCTTCCAATCCGGCGTGCAGCCCAGATGAGTGCAGCGAGCGTAAATGACAAAGACGCGATCGGGCGTGCGGTCCACCCAAATGCTTGCCACTTGGTGTCCACGCCGAGAGCATAATCCGAGGAGTAGCCAATCTTGAAAACCGTGGGAGGTTCGAAGAGCGTGCGAGGAAGGAAAAAACGGAGGAAGGCAATGAACCAGGCGCCGAGAAACGCGGTGACGCTACACCACACTAGGCGCCTGCGTCCTTCGTTGGCCGCGCTGGCCCCGGGGCCGACGGACGCGACACCCGCGGCGGCTGCGGCTTTCGACGTTCCCACGGCAGGCGTACCAACATAACTGGCCGCTTCCGCGCCGCCGGAAGCGGGCGTCTTTGCCGCACCGGGTTTAGGTTTGACCGCTTCGGTGTCCGGACCCGCCATGCGATGCCTCCTGGCTAACTGACTCTCGAAATTATTTGGCGGGCACGAAATGCGCCGCCCCTTCTCCCTTCAAGTTGTGCGGCGGCCGCGCCCGGCTTGTGCGGGGCCGAAAAGAAATCGGTCCCGAACTCCCTATAGTTTCAAGCACTAATTCCCCGGCTGCCAGCATTATTTGCGGCCCGGAGCTGGGCCGGCCGTCGATGTGGCGAGCCCGGCGTCTCGCAGGCCTGCCGGTTACGCGTGAATCGTTCAAGACAACTTTGAGCTTGCCATGGTCCCACAAATTTTTCTTGGGATGCCTCGAAATACTATAGAGGAAGCACGCAACGGTTGTGAGCGTCCAGGGCCCGTCGGATTGGAATAATATCGTACGAAGACATCGCGAGGTCCTCAACATTTCGCTGGACCCCCCAGAAACGAAACGGATATTACTCAAATCAAAAAAATTCGTCAATGCGTGATTTCGATTTTCGGGGAAAATATTTTCCGCACGTCCAGGCATGAAGCTGGTTGCAAGAAAGAAAAGAAATGCAAGAACCCGCTTGCGCCCGGAAGGAGCTATGATATATTCGCCCCGGTTTGGATCCCCAGTTCTCGATCTCGGTAATCTCGAGCAGGGCCTCGGTGGGGAAGGCCGAGAATCCAAGTCGGGAGGTCGTGATCCATGGGCCTCGTTCTACTGATCATCATCTGGCTGATCACTTTCGTCAGCACGTATTTCTTTATCGCGAAGACGTGGTGGTTGCCGGTGGGGGCGTCAGCGTCCGCCGCCAGCATCGATCATCATTTCACCATCACGTACATTCTCATGGGCATTGTTTTTGTGGCCGCGCAGGTGGGCCTGGGATTTCTTGTCTGGAGATACCGCGACCGCGGCGGACCGTCGAATAAGGCGGAATACTCTCACGGCAACACGACGCTGGAAATCATCTGGACCGTGCTCACCGCGGTACTTTTTGTCGGCCTGAATCTGATGAGCAGTTCGATCTGGGCCTCCGAGCGCTTTCGCCCTGCTGAGGCCAATGCCGTGCGCGTGGAAGTGACGGGTATGCAGTTCGCCTGGTATTTCCGCTATCCCGGACCCGACGGCAAGTTTGGCGCAACGAAGCCGGAGCTCGAAGACGCTTCGGCCGGAGGCGAAGGAGCTTTGGGTCTCGATTCGAAAGACCCCGCCTCCAAAGACGACGTCGTAACAGGAACAATGGTGGTGCCCGTGAACCGTGAGATCGAAGTGATCTTGCGGGCTCACGACGTTATTCACAGTTTCTTTGTTCCGGCATTCCGTTTCAAACAAGACGCCGTGCCCGGTCTGGCGATCAGTATGCATTTCACGCCGATTCAAACAGGAGATTATGAGATTGCCTGTGCGGAGCTTTGCGGGCTCGGACACTACAAGATGCACGGAATCGTAAAAGTTGTCAGCCAAGAAGAGTTCGATAAGTGGCTGGCAGCACGGGAGGCGGAGAAGCAATAACATGGCTACTCACGGATTCGCTGGCCAGGAAACGCACGCGCATGCGGCCCCGCAAGGCTTCATCCGCAAGTGGATTTTCAGTCTGGACCACAAAATCATCGGCTTGCAGTATTACTTCCTGGCTCTGGCGGCAGTATTTGTCGGAATGTTCCTCTCGCTGCTGATGCGCATCCACATGATCTGGCCCACGGTGGCGTTGCCGTTGGTGGGCGAGATCAAGCCGGAGGCTTACCTCAGCCTGGTAACGATGCACGGCACCATCATGGTTTTCTTCGTGCTCACCACGGCCCCGCAGGGCGGCTTCGGCAATTACTTCCTGCCCATTCAGATCGGCGCGCCGGACATGGCTTTCCCGGTGCTGAACATGCTTTCGTTCTGGACAACGTTCCTGGGCTTCATCGTGATGCTCGCCGCGTTCTTCGTGACCGGAGGAGCGCCATTGCATGGCTGGACCGGTTACGCACCACTGAGCGCACTGCCATCGGCTGGACCAGGCGAGGGGCTTGGCGCTGACTTGTGGATCATCAGCATCGCGATTTTCTGCATTGGCGCGCTGATGGGCGCGCTGAACTTCATCACCACCACGCTTGACATGCGCGCGAAAGGCATGTCCATGATGCGGATGCCGCTGACTTGCTGGGCCTGGTTCATCACGGCCATCCTTGGCCTGCTCGCGTTTGGCGTGCTGCTCTCCGGCGGAATCCTGTTGCTGATGGACCGCAACCTCGGCACCAGTTTTTTTGTTCCGCTGGTTACCGTCAACGGCCAGCTAACGGGCCACAAGGGCGGCTCGCCTCTTCTGTGGCAGCACCTGTTCTGGTTCTTCGGCCATCCCGAGGTTTACATCGCCATTCTGCCGGCCATGGGTTTGTGCTCACAGTTGCTCTCGGTGTTCTCGCGCAAGCCGATTTTCGGCTACAAGGCGATGGTGTACGCCATGTTGTCCATCGGTTTTCTCGGATTCATGGTGTGGGGACATCACATGTTCATGAGCGGGATGAGCCCGTACACCGCTTTCGCGTTCTCGATTATGACCATGGCCATTGGCGTACCGTCAGCGATCAAGACGTTCAACTGGCTGGGAACGCTCGTGCGGGGGAAGATCCGCTTTTCATCGCCGATGCTGTTCGCCATTGGATTTGTATCTCTCTTCGTCTCCGGAGGCATCAGCGGCCCCTTCCTCGCTCAGCCGGTGCTCGATATTCCGCTGCACGACACGGCTTTTGTGCCCGCTCACTTTCACCTGATTATGGGTGTGGCATCCATCTTCGGCATTTTCGCCGCCACTTATTACTGGTTCCCCAAAATGTTCGGGCGCATGATGAACGAAAGTCTGGCCAGGTGGCATTTCTGGTTCAGCTTCATCGGCACCTATTGCATCTTCATGCCCATGCACTATCTCGGGATGGCGGCTCAGCCCCGCCGGTACTCCCAGTTCACGGAACTCCAATATCTGGCGCATCTGATTCCCCTGAATAAGTTCATCACGTACGCGGCGATCGTTACCATTGCAGGCCAGTTGATCTTCGTGGCGAACCTTTTCTGGAGCATGTTTAAGGGCAAGAAGGCGAGCGACAATCCGTGGGAAGCAACCACGCTGGAATGGACGACTGCAACCCCGCCTCCACATGACAACTTTGGCGGGCGCACACCAGTGGTGCATAACGGCCCTTACGAGTACAGCGTGCCGGGCGCACCACGCGATTTCGTGATGCAGTCGGATCCGGCAATCAAGGCGGCACACTAATTTCCCATGGCAAGTTTCAGCACAACGGCGACCGTAGACGATCCCAGAATCTCCATGGGCGGTGGCTCCACCCTGCCGCCAGTCCGCGGCGGCGGGGATGACGGGCGTTCTGGTTCGCCGGATTACGGCACGCGCTTGCGGCGCGCACGGCTGGGATTGCTTGTCGCCTTAACGCCAATCCTCATGCTGTTTGTCTCCTTCACCAGCGCTTACATCGTGCGTCAAGGACTCCCCACTCTCGACCCGCGCACCAACACGCTCGTCCGCGACTGGATTCCCGTGAAACTTCCGCGGCTGCTGTTTGTCAATACTTGCGTCCTGCTGCTCAGCAGCGTGGGAATGGAGCTGGCCCGCCGCCAAATCAGACGCGAAGCGGCGCTGGCGCCAGCGGCGTCCGTTTCCGCGGCTTCTACTGGTGAGGAGAAAAAGATCCCATGGCTGGCTATGACGGTGGTCCTTGGCCTCCTGTTCCTCACGGGGCAGTGGATGGCGTGGCGCCAACTGGCGGCGCTTGGCTACTACGTTTCCACCAGCCCGAGCAGTTCTTTCATCTATTTGCTGACCGGCACGCACGCGATTCACTTGATGGGCGGGGTGCTCGCGCTGCTGGTTGCCGGCGCAGCTTCGTAGTTGCGGCGACCCGTGGCAACGCGGAGCATCGTGGTGGACGTGACCGGCTGGTACTGGCATTTCATGGCCCTGCTGTGGGTTTACATTTTGAGCTTGCTGGAATT
>QHYF01000264.1 GCA_003224075.1 Acidobacteriota bacterium | reverse complement strand
CCAGTACTCCACCATGTTGGCTCCCGCCGCCAAATGGGTATAGACAACCAACCGCAATTGTCCTGGATACTGCGGGTATTGCGTCCGTGAATCCCATCCGATCGTTTGGGCATTCGTTTCGGTAACCAAATAATTCGTGTGTTTCAATGAGCGCGCGAGATCTCCCGACATCCAGATACCGCGAGCGTTGAGCCGCTTCTGAGTTTCAAAATAGGGATTTTCCGCAACGACGTCGAGAGTTCGCGCGATCGCCCATTGATCCAGATTCGTGTGGACTCCCCCGCTGAAGTCCTGTGTGATGAACTGGTCCGTTCGCTTGTACTCGGAAACGATTCTTGCCTGCCACGCAAGGTAGTCGGTGACGATGTCGTGCTGGAAGTTCTCCCACTCGAGCTTGTAGCCGGGATTGAGAATGCCATTGCGCGGGGGCAGATCCTCCCATTTGTCGACAAGTTGCCCCCAGTAAACGAGCCCCCAAATTCTATTGATTGTTTCCGGCGTCTTGTATTTCTGTTTCAAACGATCCAGGAATGCGGCGTTCGCGTACAGCGTGGGGACCCCATTCGGGAACGTCTCATTGTCGATCTGGTATCCAATCACCGCTGGATGGTTTTTGAAATGCCCTACGATCTCTCGGATCACGCGTTCGGCATGCTGCCGAAAGTGGGGATTCAGGAAGTCGTAATTCTGGCGGGGCCCGTAGAAGCCAGGCGTCATCGAGGATGGATACGCGGGGTCGTAGGGATCCGCCAGTTGAGGTAGGGTGCCCTGATGCGTGACGGCGATCTCCGGGTGTTCCTTGTACAGCCATGCCGGAATGGAATACGTAGGCGTACCCAGAATTACCTTGATGCCCGCTTGGTGCAAGCGATCAAGAACGCGTTCCATCCAGGTAAACTGAAATTCTCCGTCACGCGGCTCCCAACTGCTCCAAGTTGATTCCCCCACGCGAACCACTGTGATGCCGGCCTTTTGCATCATCTCGACATCCTTGTCGAGCCGATCGTAGGGCATATATTCTGGGTAGTACGCTACGCCGTACAGCACTGTATCCATCTTATCGGGGGCAAAATTTTTATTATCCTGCGCGAGGGCCGCGGGCGAGAGCAGGATCAGCATGCCTGCCAAGATTGGGGACGTTCTCCATTTCAAGCTTCGTCTCATGTAATCTCCTTACAAGGCCAGTTGGATTCGTTCAGCGACTGCTGAACGTGACTGGGGGATCGCAGGGCGATTTCGCCCGCAGGTGTTTGCGGAAGAAAAATGACCGGGACGGTTCCCCACGCGCAACCTGAGTGTGCCAGACGCAAATAATGCGCGCCACGGAAGTCCAGCGATCGGGGACGTACACTTCTCGCCAAGCCGGCGAACCCTGCCTGCTCAGAAATACAGATGCAATCCGAGCTGTATCGTCCTGCTGCTAAGAGCCGTCCGGCTGATTTGTCCGAAGTTCGAGACCAGCGGATCCGCGTTGGGCTCCGCGAACTCCGGGTGATTCGGCAGGTTGAAGAAATCCGCCGAGAACGTAAGGCGCATCTGCTCCCGCGCAGGGATCTTGAAATCTTTTTGCAAGGAGAAGTCAAAATTGTTGACGCCTGGATTCCGGATATTCGAGAAGTAGCGCGGCGCGTTCCCAAAGGCCTTGGTGACATCGAATGGACCCGTCAGGTCCACCAGCCCGGCCGCTGGGCAGGTCCCCGAGAAGTCGAATGCACTCGTATCAAACCAGTGATCGGGGGTCTGGTGGAAGCCCGACGGAAGCGGATTGCCGATCATCATGGGACGATCCGACAACACGCCTGCGCCATTGCAGAATCCATAAGAATTGTCCGTAATCCCAAATGGAGAACCACTGCTGATCGTGTACATGGCGCTCGTCCGCCATCCTCCGAGCACCTGGCTCCCAACGCCACTGTTGAGCCATTTCTTTCCAGGCCCAAACGGCAGTTCAACAATCGGGGCAAGCGTGAAGCGCGCCGGTATATCGCCCGCGCTGACCGAGCGGTCTGCCCTGCGGTTGTAAAAGTCCTGCCCCAATACGTCGAGTGACCAGAACCCTCCCCAGTCGGATGAGGAATCATCGATCAGTTTGCTCCACGTGAAGTTCGCCAGCAGCGAGAAACCATGCGAGAAACGATGATCGACTCTGGCTTGCAGCGAATGGTACACCGAGCTGGAGAGTCCCCAATATCCCGGGTTTACAGTCAGGCAGCAGTACACGGACGCGCCCGACGCGACCACTGCCGCCGCGGCTGCCGGACAGTACGGGCTAGTTGTGGGGCTCACAAAATTGAATTTCGTGGAACCTGGATTGTGTAATTGAGCAGTGCTTGCCGGGGTCTGCTGGCAAATGTTGTAGGCATAGTTGACCGGCAAGTGCGTGCCATGGCTGCCCACGTAGCTCATCTGCGCGACCGTGTCCTTGCCCACTTGCTGTTCCAACGTCAAGTTCCACAACTGGATGTAAGTCGGGGTTTGCTTGCGTGGCGCCCAGAAAGAGAACGATACATTCGCGTTCACGGCTAGAGGAGCAGTAATGCGGGAAGGATCAGGGCTCGTGATTGCAGGCAGTGCTGACCAGTTCGTGCCATTGGCAAAGGTAGTGTTCGCTAAGAGATTGGGACCGGGCTGCCCATCGCCGGCGCGGCCGTGCCCTGTGGTGCTCGGATACATGATTCCGTAGCCGCCGCGGACCACCAAGCCCCCTCGAGGATTCCAGGCAAATCCGAGCCGAGGCCCGAACTCCTTCGCGGACGGATCGAATGGAGTGTCCGGCGCATTTACGCGGAATTGCTCCCATTGCGCGGCGAACGGATTGAAGAACGCGTCTCCGTGGTGGATTTCGTGGAAGGACTGGTCATATTGCCATCTCAGCCCCAGGTTCAGTGTTAGCCTGGAGGTGAGCTTGAAGTCGTCCTGGACAAAAAACGCGTAAGACCAGGCACGGGATGATACAAACGTGTTTTGAACTTGAACGCTATTGTTACCTCCGATGGTTCCGAACAGAAAGTCGGCAAAGGCGTTGCCCGTCTGGGAGCCGTTGAAGGAGAAGTCGCCCACCACGAAATTCGGCTGGTAATTGTCAATCGAGTAGCGACGCAACTCGCCGCCGGTCTTGATGCTGTGCCGCCCCACGAGTTTGGTCACCACATCGCTGAACTGAAGCGTGTAGGCAGGCTCGTAAAGCATCCCCTTATTGCGGATAGCAGCAAACCCACTGATGCTCACTCCCGGGGTACCGCACTTTGTTCCACTGGACGTGTCGGGAACGCTGGACAAGCAATTCGGAAAACCGCTGATTCCGAACGCGCTTGGCGAGGTGCCGCCTGCGCCCCAGGGGGTTCGGTCGCCAATTCGGTGCATATATCCGAAGCGAAAATCATTCAGCAAGGCTGTTGAGAAGGTGTGCGTCCACCCCAAAGTGGTCGCATAGGCACTTGAACGCTGGAACCGCTGGCCCGCCGGTCCAACGATCAGGTCATAGTCGAAAAAACGACCTCGCTGGCTGTGAAACATCCCGAAAAGGTGATCGGACTGCGAAAGATTGAAGTCGATGCGAGGATCGAACCTGTTCAGGGACGTATTACTCGGCGAACTTAGGGTCAAACCATCTTTCCCAATCCCCGCAGGGGTCGCTGATGTGGGCCATACCGCAAGCAGCTTCTGCGAAATTGCACTCATTTGACCTGTGTTCGCCACGTTGTTGTCAGGGACAGGAGTGGTTGTACCCGGGAAATAGACTTGGTGGATGACGTTGCCGCTTGTA
>QHYF01000263.1 GCA_003224075.1 Acidobacteriota bacterium | reverse complement strand
ATCCGCCGTTACCTGCCTCGGCTGCAATACGCTTCTCGCGAACCGCGTCTGGTTCGACACCGCTCCTCTTGCTGAATATGAGTGTATCGACGTCGATCCCGCCGAGCCTCACGCCGCCAACGCGCTGGCCCTTGGCGGCACGATCATCTTCCCCGCATCTTTCCCGCGCACGCGCGCTCGCATCGAAGCGCGCGGCTTTCACATCACTCCCCTCGACATCTCCGAACTCCAAAAAGCTGAATCCGGCCTCACCTGCTCCAGTCTTCTTTTCGAAACTCCCATTTCAGCCGGCTCTTGAGACAGCACAGAGTGTATTGGGGAAAATCTGTAGGAAGGTCAGGTAGCCCACTCTAGACACTGCCGCCACGCTTTTCCAAACTTTCCCTTCACTTTCATTCCCGCGCGTGCTATCCTTTCCTTTGTAATGTTGTCTACCACCGCCAAGCGAATTACGTCCAAGTCGTCCATGTCGATTACCTCGACTACGACTAAGAAGACTATTTCCGCTTCGGGCGCGTGGAGAAACAGCTAGCAAGCTAAGAAAAGTTTCTAACCCACCGCCGGAAGCGAACCTGGCGGTGGGTTTCTTCTTTTAAGCCCCTTCCAGAGACGCTCCAGCGGATAAAACGGAACCAGGAGCGCAGGCCATGAGTCCCGAAAACGTACAGGAAGAATCAGCACCGGAACGAAGCCCCGCCGCGTTTCGCGTCCGCTCTGCTCGGACCGGAGCAGCGCGCCCCTTTGACCGCTTTCCCGCTGCAGTCGACAAACGCGCGGCATCCACTCCACCTGCTAACGGTGTCGTCGCCTTCAAGTTTGGCGGCAGCTCCCTTCTCGGCGCGGAGCGCATACTCCACGCCGCCGGTCTTGCACGCCGCGCAGCACGCTCATCGAGTGTTGCGGTGGTCGTTTCCGCCATGAAGGGCGTCACCGATCATCTGCTCTCCATCGCCCACGCCCTTTCCGATGGCAAGCTCACTCGTGCGCGCCAGGAAGCCGAAGTCGTTCTGAATCTCCATCTTGACGTTCTGCACGATCTGCGCCTGGGAGAGGGCCATGACCTTCGCGTTCGCCGCGAGCTGCAACTCCTCGGCTGCGACCTTCTTCATGAAGTTCCCGTTCAAGGCTTCGTTGCCGCCAGCGCCGAACTTTTCGATCGGCTCGCTTCGTTTGGCGAACGCTTCAGCGCCCGCTTGTTCGCCGCTGCGCTCGAAAAACTGGGAATCGCCGCCGTCCCCGTCGCCTCTTCGGAGTTCGTCCTCACCTGCGACACGTTCCGCGACGCTCAGCCTCACCTCGAACAAACCAAGCAGCGCGGCCGTGAAATTCTTCTCCCGCTTCTCCACGAAGGCATCGTGCCCGTCGTCACCGGATTCATCGGCTCCACGCCCGACGGCCGCATCACCACGCTCGGCCGCAACAGCTCGGACTTTTCCGGCGCCATCATTGCCCACGTCATTGACGCCGATGAACTCGTCATTTGGACCGACGTCGACGGCATTTACACCGCCAATCCCAGCGAATCCGGCGAAGCGCGCCTACTCCACGAGCTAAGCTACGACGAAGCCCACGCTCTCGCGGCCAGCGGCGCGAAAGTCTTGCATGCCAAAGTGCTTCCTCTCGCCGCGGAAACTGATATGGTCATTTGGATCCGCAACACGTTTAATCCGCAAGCCCGTGGCACACGCATCGGGCCCGATCATGGCATTCCAAGGCCTTCCCAAGTGCGTGGCGCTGTATGACTTCACAATCTTTCGAGCGAGGTGACACCAACATGCAGTCGAATCAGCCAGCGAAGGCCTCTGCGGTACGAGTGGAAGGCGCCCCGGTAAAGGGTCCTCAGAAAAAGTGGCGCGCCGGCGTCTTGGGCGCCACCGGCATCGTCGGCCAGCGCCTCGTGAATCTGTTAGCCGATCATCCTTGGTTTGCCCTCACCGAAGTCGCTGCCTCCGAGCGTTCTTCCGGCAGGACCTACGCCGAAGCGGTCCAGTGGCATCTCGAAGCGCCGATCCCCGAGGCCGCCCGCGCTCTCATCGTCAAGGGACTCGAAACCGATCTCGATTGCGACTTCGTTTTCTCCGCGCTCGATTCTTCGGTCGCCGGCTCCGCCGAGGAAGATTTTGCCCGCGCCGGCTATCCCGTCGTCAGCAACACGCGGAATCACCGCATGGATCCCGACGTTCCTCTGCTCATTCCCGAAGTCAACGCCGCGCACCTCGACGCCATTCCTCTGCAGCAGAAAAATCGCGGTTACGACACCGGTTTCATCGTCACCAATCCGAACTGTTCCACTGCCGGTCTTGTCTTGGTATTGAAACCTCTCGCCGACGCCTTCGGCCTCGAGAAAATTTTCGTCGTTACTCTTCAGGCCATTTCCGGCGCCGGTTATCCTGGCGTCGCCTCGATGGACATCCAGGGCAACGTCGTTCCCTTCATCAGCGGCGAAGAAGAAAAAATGGAAGCCGAACCGCAGAAGCTCCTCGGCAAGTGGGATGGCTCGCGCTTCGTGGACGCCGGCCTCGGCCTCAGCGCCCACTGCAATCGCGTGCCGGTCGTGGACGGTCACCTCGAATGTGTTTCCATCGGCCTGAAAAAAATCGCTTCTCTCGACGAAGTTCGCGAAGCTCTGCGCAATTTCGAAGTTGATGCCGAGCTCGCCTCGCTCCCCAGCGCCGTGCGCCATCCGGTCATTGTCCTCGACGAGGAGAATCGCCCGCAGCCTCGCCGCGACGTCAACGCCGGAAACGGCATGGCCGCCGTCGTCGGTCGCGTCCGCGAATGTCCCTTGCTCGACGTAAAGCTCGCGCTGCTCTCGCACAATCTCGTGCGTGGCGCCGCTGGCGCCGCTCTTCTCAACGCCGAGCTCCTCGCCGCCCGCGGCTTCCTTAAAGACCGCAACCTGGCGAATCGATCTGCGGATGAGGCCCTGGCCCGCAGGTAGCGCAACAATTGCTTCGGCGCGCGCTTGCCGGTATGATGATTTCCCGCCAAAGGTGCGCGACCGGGGAGGGTGCCATGCCTCATTACGAATATCTATGCGCGGCCTGCCGCAAAAAGTTCTCCGTCAATCTAACCGTTACGGAACACGATAAGGACAAAGTGAAGTGTCCGAAGTGTGGTAGCACGAAAGTGGAACAGCAGTGGGCCGCATTCTACGCCACGACTTCGAAGAAAAGCTGAGCATCGCGCGGTTTTGAGCGCGATGAATCTCTCTTCGCCTGCTGGTCTCGGTTTTTGGGCACAGCCATTCTCCTGTCCCGAGCGAAGCCGGGGGATCGCTGTGCTCTTCTGTCTTGCCTTTGTAGCGGCGGGTTTATCCCGCCGTCTCCATTCTGTTGCACGGGCGCGGCACTGCTGCGCCCATCAAGCCGTTTGCTTGCGTTTTAACGATTGCGGCCTTGCAGGTCTGGCAATCCACGCGGGCGGGTCGCTTGCGGGAAAAGACTCCATGGACGCTTCTTCCACGATGTCCAGCGCCTCTTCCTCTAAAGGCGCCTCGTGCGCGTCCTTCGGCGCCGGTACTCTCTTTTGCGGACTCTGAGGCATTTGCAACCCCCATTCTACTCCCGCGAAGAATCCGGAGCATCTTGCCGCACACAGCGGGGCAAGCCTCGCCATTCGCCCCCGTCTCACAGGTTATCACGCGCGGAACATGGGCCAGTCGCCCGCCTCGTACACACTCCCGCTCCGCCCTGCTATCCTTGAAGGGCGGCTCACGAGTCGTTAGTACGAACCCTGCTTGAAAATCTTACAGAGAAGCTGCAACGCCATCGCTCCCATGACTGACAACCGCAATCCTGAAGCTGCTTGTACCTATCACGAAGCCACCAAGCACTCTTACGCCAGCATTCGCTCCAACCCTCATTTCCTGGACTGGAGCAACCAGCCTCTGCCTTTCAAGATTTATCCGGCGCTCGAGCCCATGCGCTTGCCCAGCGAGTTGCGCCAAACCGGGGTCGCTGCCCTCTCTGCCATCGCCGAGAGCGTCCCCGCCCAGACCAACGCGGCCCCGGACCTGCAGGCGGTGGCCCAACTGCTCTATCTCTCCGCGGGCATTACCCGCAAGAGGAGCTATCCGGGCGGCGAAATTTACTTTCGTGCTGCGGCCTGCACCGGGGCGCTCTACGAGGTCGAGCTTTATCTGGTTTGCGGCGACTTGGCCAACCTCGACGCTGGCGTCTACCACTTCGCCCCCGCCGAGTCCGGCCTGCGCCGGCTGCGCGCCGGAGATTATCGCCGCATGCTGCTCGAAGCCACCGGCGGCGAACCCGCCGTTGCCCACGCGCCTCTTACCATCATTTGTACCTGCACCTACTGGCGCAATGCCTGGAAATACCAGGCCCGTACGTACCGTCATTTCGGTTGGGACAACGGCACTCTCCTAGCCAACCTGCTGGCCGTCGCTACCGCCTTGGGACTGCCGGCCAGATTGGTCTGCGGCTTCGTGGACGCCAGCGTCAACCGCCTCCTGGATGTCGATCCCCAGCGTGAAGTGGCCTTCTCCCTCGTGGCTCTCGGACACGCCGCAGCTCTCCCGCCGCCATCCCATGCGGAAACTTCGCCGCTTCGCCTCGAAACCGTCCCGCTCTCTCCACGCGACGTGGATTATCCGTTCATGCGGGAAATGCACGCTGCCTCCTCGCTCGATTCGGCCGAGGAAGCGGAGAAGTGGCGCGGCCACACTCCCATGACCGATTCTCCGTCGCCCAACGGACCAATCGTTCAACTTGAGCCCGTTCTGCTCCAGCCGTTATCGGATGCGGAGATGCCGCGCGACCCCATCGAGCAGGTCATCCTGCGGCGCGGTTCCACCCGCAAATTTGCCCGCAGCCCGATCACCCTGCCGCAGCTTTCAACCATGCTCGACCGCGCCACGCGCGGCGTGCCGGCGGATTTCCTCGATCCCCCGGGAGCCCAGCTCAATCACCTCTACTTGATCGTCCATGCCGTCGAAGGGCTCCCGCCCGGAGCCTACGTCTTCCATCGTAGCCGTGGCTTGCTCGAATGTCTGAAGCAGGAAAATTTCCGCGCCGCTGCCGGTTACCTCGGATTGGAGCAGGAGTTGCCCGCGGACGCCGCCGTGGACATCTTTTTTCTTGCGGACCTGCGGCCCATTTTGCAACGCTTCGGCAATCGTGGCTATCGTGCCGTGCAACTCGAAGCGGGCATTCTTGGCGGCAAACTATATCTGGCTGCCTACGCCCAGCGGCTGGGCGCCACCGGCCTTACCTTCTTCGACGACGACGTGGTTCGCTTCTTCTCTCCCCACGCCGAAGGCAAAAGCGCCATCTTCCTCGTCGCCGTCGGCCACAGCGCCAAACACAAACCCCGGTGACCGGACTTGAGGCCGGGCAGCAGGGACGCATGCCTAACCCGTCATTTGCGTCGTTTGCATACCGGATGGTCTTACGGGACCGAACGCAGCAGGCCGATTTTTGCTGTCCCTTTCACTCCTGTGAAAGGGTCGGCCTGCGGACGTGAGGAATCTCTCCTCCTCTTGTAGCGGCGGTCATGAAGCCAAATGTAAGCCATAATTGATGTTGACTTACATAATCCAAGATGGCATACTTATCTGGAATCCTTGGCTCAGGAGTTCGCATGAAGACCGAAGTCTCCACCGTCACGACGAAAGGCCAGCTGGTCATTCCTTCGAAGCTTCGGCGCAAGTATTCGATCAAAGAGGGAACCCAGGTCGCTTTTCTGGAGCAGGAGAACCGCTTGGTATTGCAGCCTCTTACCGCTGCGTTTATCCGCAGCCTGCGCGGCTCGCTCAGCGGCGAACCGTCCGCCCTCAAGGCTCTGCTCGAAGAGCGCAAACGCGAGCGCGAGCTCTGAGGCGCTCTAAAGCGCGCCTTGAATTCATGACTCGCCCCGAACTATGAAGCGTATCGTGCTTGACGCCAGCGCCCTGATGACGTTCTTCGAAGACCGTCCCGGCGCGGACAAGGTCGAGGATTTGATTCGCCTGGGCGTCGAAGGCAAGCGCCAACTGCTGATGTCCGTGGTGAATTGGGGCGAAGTGGTTTACTCCACGTGGCGCGCTAAGGGGCCCGGCGTCGCGCGGAAAGTCCTGGAAGACATCGCACAACTCCCGCTGGAAATCGTGGACGCCGATCTCGAATTGACTCGCAGCGCCGCCGAATTGCGGGCGGAGCACAAGCTGCCTTATACCGATTGCTTTCTCGCCACCAGCGACAAAGACTTCGCCCACGTCGAAAAAAAACTTGAGATTCTCTGGACTGTGTAGCGCTCACTCGTCACTCTCTCTTGCTCGGCCCCTCTGCCGCGCTTGCGATGGGCATACTGCTCGTGTACGCTGAATTTATGTTGCAGGAAAAAGATTTTCAGCGCAAAGCTGACGCAGCTTTCGATGATCTCAAGAGGCGCCTGCTCGCTCTCGGCGATGAACACGGTTTCGACGTCGAAGGCGAGGCCGGAAAACTCGAAGTCGTCTTCGAGGAACCCGAGGAAGCCAAATTCGTGATCTCGCCCAACACGCCCGTCCGCGAAATCTGGATCTCCGCGCTTTCCACCAGCTTCAAGCTCGGCTGGAACGATTCGCGCAACGCCTTCGTCCTCGAAAAGACCGGCGAGGACCTCTACGCCGTCATGAGCCGCGTCATCTCCCAGCAGCTCGGCGCTCAGGTGACCCTGTGAAGTTCTCGCGTTGTGCGTCGCCCTGTCGCCCGCTGCAAATTCGCAGGTTCCTTCCGGCCGCGATGTCGTGAAGCCCGAGACCTACGTTTCTCTCGATCCCGCCGGCCGCGGCAGCTCGTTTCTGATTGCCGCGGTCATGAAAATCCGTCCGGGCTTTCACGTCAACGCCCGCGAAAAATCGGAAGAATATCTCATCGCCACCGACCTCAAAGCCGAACTGCCCGCCGGCTTCAGCGGCGGCGAAGTCGTCTATCCCAAGGGCAAGCTCGAAAAATTCGCTTTTTCCAAAACGCCGCTGAACGTCTACCAGGACACGGTGACGCTTCGCATGCCCGTCACCGCGCTCGCAAACGCGCCGCTCGGCACGCAGCACATCCCCTTGAAACTCCGCTACCAAGCCTGCAGCACCGAACTCTGCCTGCCCCCCGTCACCCTCACCCTTGATGTCGCCATTAACGTCGCCTCCGCAGCCTCCGCCTCCAGGCCCGCCCACGCTGAAATCTTTGCGAATGCGAAACAGTAGGCCGGCCATGCCGCGACAACCCACTTCAAAATCAATTCAATATTTGGATTCGCCGGATGGAACTTGGGTCGAAGTTGGGTCTAGGTGGGTTTAGGTTTTGCCAAAACCAGACACCGCATCGCGCAGACGGCGGACGACACGCTGCTGCCCGAGAACGGCCATGGTGTCGAAGAGTGGGGGCGCGACGGCCTGGCCGACAATCGCGACGCGCGTGGCGTTGATCAGCAGGCCGGCCTTGACGCCGGCGGCTTCCGCGACCGCGCGCGTGGCATGGTCGCAGGCATCGTGGTTCCACTCGCTGAGTTTTTCCAGCGCGCCGGCAAGCTTCGCGAGCAGTTCCGGGAGTTTGGGATCTTTCCAGAATTTTTCTTTTGCCGCCTGGTCGCGCGTGAATTCGTCGCTGAAAAACGCGCGCGACCACGTGGAAAAATCCGGCAACAGGCGGATTCGCGGACGCAGCAAATCCACGGTTTTCGAAAACCATGCGTGATCCCGTCCATCCGGGCCCGGGGCCGCGCCCGCGGCCCATTCCGCTTTCCACAAGCCGCTGCGCTTCAATTCATTTTCGACTTCGGGCAGCAGCTCCTCGATCGGAAGTTTTTGCAGATACTGCGTGTTGAACCACTCGAGTTTCGGGCGGTCGAAGACCGCGTTCGTGCGGCTCACGCCTTCGAGCGAGAATTTTCCAATCAAGTCCTTCGTTCGAATGAATTCTTCGTCGCCGCCCGCGGACCAGCCGAGCAGCGCGAGAAAATTGCGGAAAGCTTCCGGCAGAAAACCCTCCGCGCGGTACATGTTCACGTCCGTTGCGCCGTGACGTTTCGAAAGACGCGATTTGTCCGCGCCGAGAATCAGCGGCACGTGAGCAAACACCGGCGGCCGCGCGCCGAGCGCGTGGTAGAGCAACACCTGCTTGGGGGTGTTTGAAATGTGGTCGGCGCCGCGAATCACGTGGCTGATGCGCATGTCGATGTCATCGACGACCACTCCCAACTGGTACATGGACTGGCCGAATTCTTCGTCACCTTTGCCGGAACGCAGGAGCACGAAGTCCTCGATTTCCTCGTTCGAAAACTCGCGCTCGCCAAAAACCGCGTCGAAGAATTTTGTAGCGCCGCCCAGGGGAACCTTGAAACGGATCGCGGGCTTTACACCGGGATTCGAAGGCCTTCCATCGCGGCAGGAGCAGCGCGTGACGCGGCGCGGCCCGCCACCCTTCGGTTCTTCGTCCTGAGCTGGTTCCGCGTAATCTCCGCCGGCATATTTTTCCGCGGGGCAGTAACACAAAAATGCCGTGCCGTTGGCCAAACATTTTTTCGCTGCCGCGCGATACAATTCCGTTCTCCGCGACTGGTAAAAGGGGCCCTCGTCCCAATCCACCCCCAGCCATTGCAATCCATCCAGAATTCCCTGCACGAGTTCGGGCTTATTGCGTTCGGCGTCGGTGTCTTCGACGCGGAGAATCATCGTACCGCCATGGTGACGAGCGAAGAGCCAGTTGAATAGGGCAGTCCGCGCTCCTCCCACGTGCAGATAACCGGTTGGGGACGGAGCAAAGCGCACGCGCACGCCTGGTGTTTTCTTGCTGGATTCACTCATTGTCTGTTGCGTTTTTCCGCTCAAATTCGAACGCTCAGTGTAGCGAAACCGTTTGGTCCCGTCCATTTTGACCGATTTTTAGCTAATGGCTCAGTTCGAAAGTGATTTCTTATCGGAATCCAAACAAGGCTAAGCCTGGCCGCCTTCTCTCACATGTCAGCAAGTCCTGTCAGTGTCAGCCAAATCTGCCGGCGATGCTTTTTTGGCCGAGTCGTTCTTGGTGAAATAAACATTGATTTCATGAGCTAAGGGCCCGCGAGCGTTTGGCCGATCAGATGCAGTATCGTCGCTGAATATGGAAGAAAGTTTTTATGAATTACTTCGCGACACAACTCGTCTTAAGGAGGTATTTGTGACCGCCGCGCTCAACGGCTGGCGACGCCTCCAAGGGAGGAAACGGAGCAACTACGCGCAGCAATCAGTCTTGCTACTTGACAGGAACGTAAACCGAAGCTATAAACGTCGAGCCATGATGCGAGCTGCGAGATTCGTAATCATTGCGGTTGCTATCTTCTCGATTGCGTACGTTTTGATCTCCCCGGATCTCACTGACGATGTTAATGGCGTCTTGCGATCGAATCATCCAGCCAAGGCGCAAAGACTGGTTGCTGTTTCACTCCAGCACTCCCAGATTTCCGTAATTGTTCTGTTCCGCCTGTTCACACCGCCTATTTGTACTCGACGTTTGGCCTCGTCGGAATTGCTCGATCTCGTCTGCGTTTGCCGCTGCTAGGTCTTCTTTCAGCCGTTTCAAGAACTCGACGTCCCCTGGTCTTCCCAGGACACGACAAAGTGTCTCAGGTCTGAACTCAGCCCTCCCGACTCAGTTGTGAAGGTTCATGAATCAGTGGTGATAGGGATTTGGTTCCGGATGTTACTTCGTGAAGATGCTCGCCTTAAGGAGGTGGTTATGATTCATTCAAAGTTCTTAGGTACCACAGTTGTTTTCGCCGTTGTTTTGGCGGTCACGGCACCCATGGGCCGCTCGCAATCGTTGACGGCAACCGCCGGCTCGCGCAACAACAAGCTTGGGAACATCCAGCATATTGTCGTCATTTACCAGGAGAATCACAGCTTCGACAACCTTTACGGTGGATGGGAGGGCGTAAACGGCCGCGCGAACGCCGATTCCGCACACACCATCCAGGTTGGCCAAGCCAGCGCTCCGTACACGTGCCTGCTACAGAACGACTTCAGCCTAACCTCGCCGCCATTGCTAGCCGACTGCGTGGACTCCACTACGGCGACTACATTCGGAAGCCATTTCACAAACTCGCCATTCCAGATTGACGCTTTCATTCCAGCGAACACTCAGACCTGCCCGAAGCCGAGCCAGGGGACGAACGCGCTGCCGCCGAGCCCGGACAACCTGCCGGGGGGCTGCACGCGCGACCTCGTACACCGCTTTTATCAGGAACAGTACCAACTCGACGGCGGAAAGCAGGACCACTACGTGACCGGCAGCGACGCCATCGGCCTCACGATGGGTTTCTACGATACGCGGGCGCTGCCGTTGCACAGCGACGGCCATCCGCACTACGCGATCCTGGATAACTTCTTCCAGGCAGCGTTTGGCGGCTCGTTTCTCAATCACCAGTGGCTGATCGCCGCTGCAACACCAACATGGCCCAGCGCCCCAGCCGAGCGCCACTCAATCGTGGACGCGAACGGAATGCCAAACAATTACCTTCTCTACCATGCGACCGGGCCCGTCAGAGACGACCGGCTCACCGTCGCGTGCCCTTCGCCCGTTGCGGGCCTCGCGTGCGGCGACTACGCGATCAACACGATCCAGCCTACCTACCAGCCGCACGGCGGAGGACCGCAGCTACCGCCACAGTCGGGGACGACAATCGGGGACGAACTTAGCATGGACGGTGTTAGTTGGGCTTGGTACTCTGGCGGGTGGTCGAATGCGGACGGAGATGTCGGCTCGCCCGGTTGGACGAATGGCGACGGTCCGACATGTTCTGATCCATACTCGGCTCCGAACCCCGCCTATCCTTTCTGCCCGCACAAGCAGTTCCAGTTCCACCACAATGCGTTCAACTACTACGCATCGTTTGCACCGGGTACGGCAGGTAGAGCGCACCTGCGTGACGAACTGGAATTCATCCAGCTCGCAAACTCCTCTGCGGAGGCCTGCCAGCTCAATTCGGTCAGCTTCGTCAAGCCCATCGCACCGAACAACGAGCACCCCGGCTACACCAGCGTGACTCGCGGCAGCGAGCACGTTGTAGCGCTGTTGCAGGCGATCGAGGGCAGCGGCTGCGCGAAGGACACGATGATCGTCGTGACCTACGACGAGTTCGGCGGCGCGTGGGACCACGTCTCGCCGCCAGGCCAGGGTGGTGCACCGGGCGTCCACGACCAGTGGGGCCCCGGGACGCGGATTCCCGCCCTGATCGTGTCTCCCTTCCTGCGCGGCAACTTCGCCATCGACCACACGCAGTACGACACGACTTCGATCCTGGCGACGATCGAGCGCCTCTTCGGGTTGCTGCCGATGAGTTCCCGTGACGCGGCGGTGAACGACCTCTCGAACGTCTATAACGCGAAGCAGTTCGGCGGCGACGAATTGGACGAATAGCACAGCAGATAGCCGCTTAAATCACCGGTAGTGGGCTAGATTAACCCACTACCGGTTTTTCTTTGGAACGGTTGAGATTCGACATTCCGATTTTCCATGCACTGGTACGCGGGCCGGGGCTTTCCATTCGGAGGAACCGTTGAAAATTCCACGCATCGCAAGAGGTCCGAGCAGCACATAAACCTACGTCGACGCGCAAGAGAAAATTTCGAAGGATTGGCTGCTGGCGCTCGATTCACCAAGACGACGCAGGTAGGATTCTCCTGTGCATTGAATGCGTTACGGGAAGCATGCTGTCTCTTTGGCCACCAGTACGCTGGTACACTTGCATCTGGAAAAATTCGTAATCCATAATCGCAAGTACTTTATTTTGTGTATCGGCGCGATCTCCCTGCGTCGCCGCACGACTGTCCTCTGGTACAGGTGGCGAGGTTGCCGGTGCGTTTCGGACCAAGAAGAAGTATTGTGCCTTGTCACTAGCGAAATGCCGTCCGCGATGCGGGCGGGGAATCGAATGCGGTCTTGATACCGGAAAGCTTTATTTCACTGGCGCTGCTGATCGCCACAATCCTGGTGGCTGGCTTCTTCGCGTATATCTACAAGATCAAGCGCCAGACTTACTTGTTGCTGTGGACCGCCGCGTGGATGGTTTTCGGATTTCACTACCTGGGTACGGCAGTCGCTCAGTGGATGACATCGAGCCCGATTCAGAGCGCATTGAATCATTGGCTCTTTGCTCTCGCCGGCGTGCTCTTTTTTCTAGGAGCACAACTCTATTCCCAGCGGAAGCCTTGGAAAATCCCCGCTGTGTTTGTGGGCGTCTTACTCGGACTTTGGGCCGCGGCCAATGCCGCGCACACGATCTCCGTTTCGGCGGTCATTCCGTCTTCCTTGCTGTACATCGGGGTTGCAGTGGTGTTCTGGCAGGAGAGCCGGCGGCAAGAGACGCTTGCCGATCGGCTCCTGGGCGTTTCTTTCGCTTCGTGGGGAATCCTCTGGATTTCCCTCCAGGTGCTGAACGCCACGCCGGAACTTCAGGGCGCGGGCATGAGCGTCGTTGGCGCCGCGCCATGCGCGTTCGTGGCCATGCTCATGGTCATGGCGCTCTACGAAGAGGAAAAGCGCCGCATCGAGCGCAACATGCTGGCGCTTTCGAATCTCAACCTGGCGACCTCGAGCTTTGTCGGCGGCGAGATCCAGCGCATGCTCTCGCAAGCCCTGGATCGCGTTTTGGGCGTGGTTCGGCTTCCGGCCGGCGCGCTCTTTCTGCATCACGGGGATCCGCAGGGCCCGACTTCCGTCGTTGCCGTCGGGCTGAGTGATGATTTTTGCCGCGCAGCTCAAAATGAGGGCCTGGACGATTATCTCGTCGGCCTTGTGGCGCGGCTCGGCGGCTTGCTGGGCTTCCGCGACCTTCGTGACGACTCGCTCTCGGCTCTCGAAAAAGAGCAGTCCATCCGCCGCTTCCGCGAACTGGCGCTCGCGCAAGGGCTTCGCAGCGTGGTGGCCATCAGCCTTCAGGCCAAGGAGCAAGCTTTCGGAGTCCTGCTTCTTGGGACGCCGGACAGCCGGCGCTTCACACCCGCCGAGCTGCGGCTTCTCCTGGCGCTGGGCCACCAGATCGGGATGGCCGTCGAGAACAGCTACCTGATTCAGCAGACTTCGCGGCGCTCCGAAGAGCTCCACGTATTGAATGAAATCGGACGGGCCCTCAGCTCCACGCTGCACAAAGAAGACCTGATGGGGAAAGTGTGGGAGGAGCTCCGGCGGCTCTTCGACGTGGAAAATTTCTATATCGCGGAGCTGGATCCGCTGCGCGACGAAATTCATTTCGATCTGGAGATGATCGACGGCGCGCGGAAGCTCAAGCGCGCGCGCCCCACCGGCAATCACATCACCGATGCTCATCCGCGACAATTATGTCGCGGAGGTCAAAAAGCTGGGCGTCGAACCGATTCGCACAAAAGGATGCTTTTGCGGCGTTCCGCTGGTTGCTTACGACCACGCCATCGGGGCCATGGCGGTCTTCTCCGACCACGAGGGCACGTTTGACGAAGGCCACCTCGAGCTTCTGCGCGTTCTGGCTAGCGAGGCGAGTATCGCGATTGAAAACGCCCGCCTCTTCAACGAAGAGCGCACCAAGGCCCGGCACCTCTCGCTGCTCAACACCATTTCGCGCAATGCCATCGCCACGCTCAATCCCGATGAGATGCTCGCCAAGATCACCGACCAACTGGAAACCGGCCTCACCTACGATCACATCGGCATCGGGGTGCTCGACTACGCGACGCGGGAAATCGTGATTCAGGCGGAAGCGGGCAAACGCCGCGGAACCCTTGGCCATCGCATTCCCCTGGGCGCCGGACTGATCGGGCACGTGGCCCGCAATGGCCACATGGCTGTGTATCGCTCCGCCTCTCCCACGGATAGCGCGTGGCTGCCGCTCTTGCCTGACACCATCGCGGCGATCGCGCTGCCGGTTTTCTACGCCGACCAACTGCACGGCATTCTCTACGTGGAATCTTCCACGCCCGCGGAGTTCTCCGAAGAAGAAGTTCTTCTGATGCGCACGCTCGCGGACCTCATCGCCGGCGCGCTGCACAACGCGCTTTCCTTCCAAAAGGCGCAGGAGCAGGCCATCACCGACGGACTCACGGGGGTCAAAACGCATCGCTTTTTCATGGAAGCGCTCTCCGCGGAATGGAAACGATCCACTCGCGCGGGGCGCGCCTTTGCGCTGGTGCTCATGGACCTGGACCGTTTCAAGTTCGTGAACGATTTCTACGGCCACCTCGAGGGCGACCTCGTGCTGACGCGCGTGGGGCAGATTCTGGAGTCCAATTGCCGCCGCTCGGACGTCGTGGCTCGCTACGGCGGCGATGAGTTCGTCATTCTGATGCCGGAAACCAACATGGAGCACGCCCGGCAGCTCGCCAGCAAGCTTCGCGGCTGGGTAGCCGCCGATCCGCTCTTGCGCGAAAAAAATATCAGCGCCAGCTTCGGCATCGCTTGTTATCCGCTGCACGGCTCATCGCCACAGGAGCTGATCCAGGTTGCCGACGCCTCGATGTATCTTTCGAAACATCAAGGCGGCAACGCCGTCTCGACCGCCGACCACTTCGATCCCAACGAAGCGAAGAAATGGAAGCGCGACGTCCTCGAAGCTTATCTTGGAGTGACGCTCAAGCGCCTTTTCTCAACCGGACCGGAAGCGTTCGAAGAGATTTACCAGCGCCTGAGGCAGTTCACCGAGTCGCTCGCCGCCACGGAAATGAATGACAGCAAGACCGCGGCAGCGTCCGCGCAAGGGCCGCAGGCTCTGCCGCAGGCCGTGCTGGACACCGTAACTTCGCTTGCCTTTGCCATCGACGCCAAGGATCACTATACCCAGGGGCACTCGCAGAAAGTTTCCGCTTACGCCGCGCTGATTGCCGAAGGCCTGGGGATGAACGATGCGGAAGTCGAAGAGATTCGTCTGGGAGCGGTGCTGCACGACATCGGGAAGGTCGGTATCCCGGAAAATATTCTGAATAAGAGCGGTCCGCTCAATCCCGAAGAGTGGGAGACGATGAAGTCGCACGTGAAGTTTGGCGCGAAAATCCTGGACCCGCTTACGCCGCTGGCGCGAATCCGCGAAATGGTGCTGCACCACCACGAATTC
>QHYF01000262.1 GCA_003224075.1 Acidobacteriota bacterium | reverse complement strand
TCAATTGAAAACCCGCGTGGTCCGAGCCAATCACCAGCTTCATTGTCGGCTCACTTTCCAAGCACTTCCTTCGCCGCTGCTACGACGCGGTCCGCTTCGAACCCGAATTTTTTCTTGACGTCTTTCAGCGGAGCCGATGCGCCGAAACTGTGCATGCCAATCATCTTGCCCCTGGCGCCCACGTAGCGTTCCCATCCGAACGTAGATGCCATCTCCACGGAGACTCGCGCCGTGACGTTCGCAGGAAGGACGCTATCTTTATAAGATGTTTCCTGGCGTTCGAAGAGTTCCCACGAAGGCATACTCACGACCCGCGCCTTGATGCCCTCTGTTTTCAGTTTTTCGTAAGCGTCCACGCAAAGTGATAGTTCGCTCCCGCTGGCCATCAGGATTACGTCTGGTTTTCCTCCTGGAGTGTCAGCCAGCACATAGGCGCCTTTTGCTACGCCTGAGGCGGGCGCATATTTCGTGCGATCGAAAGTCGGGATTGCCTGGCGCGTTAGCACCAGCGACACCGGTCCATGCGTGTGTTGCAGGATAACCTTGTAGGCTTCCACGACTTCGTTGGCGTCGCCGGGCCGCAGAATCAGCATGTTCGGCATGGCGCGCAGTGAAGCCAGTTGTTCGATGGGCTGGTGCGTTGGGCCGTCTTCTCCGAGGCCAATCGAGTCGTGCGTGAAAATATAAATCGCGGGGATTTCCATCAAGGCGCCGAGGCGCATGCTGGGGCGCATATAGTCGCTAAAATTGAAAAACGTCGCGCTGAAAGCGCGCAGCTTCGACAAGGTCATGCCGTTCACGATGGCGCCCATGGCATGTTCGCGCACGCCGAAATGCAAATTGCGTCCTCCATACTGGTCCGCGTAAAAGTCGCCCGCGCCATCGAACGTCAGGTTCGTTTTGTTCGAGTGGGCCAGATCGGCGGAGCCGCCGATCAGCCACGGAATGTTTTTCGCCAGCACGTTCAGAGTTTTTCCCGACGAATCGCGCGTCGCCATCCCTTTGGCATCGGCGGGGAAGCTGGGCAAATCCTTGTCCCAGCCGTCCGGCAATTTCCCGGTTTGCATGCGGCAGAGCTGATCGGCGAGCTCCGGGAACTGCTTCTTGTACTCTTCGAACTTCGCTTTCCACGCGGCGCGCGCTTCGGCGCCACGCTTGCCCACGCCATTCTTGAACTGATCGTAGACGCCATCGGGCACGAGAAACTTGGCATCCTCAGGCCAGCCGTAGTTTTTTTTCACCAGCTTGACTTCCGCTTCGCCCAGCGGCTCGCCATGCGCGTCGGAAGAGTCCTGCTTGTGCGGCGAGCCATAACCGATGTGGCTGTCCACCACGATGAGCGTCGGCCGGTCCTTGGTCTTCAGAAAGGTTTCGTACCCGCGCGCGAGCCAGTTGAGGTCGTTCGCGTCGGAAACTCGCGTGACGTTCCAGCCGTAGCCGACGAAACGAGTCATGACGTCTTCGCTGAAGGACCACTCAGCCGGACCGTCGAGCGTCACTCGGTTGTTGTCGTAGATCCAGCAGAGATTCGAAAGCTTCAGATGGCCCGCCAGGGAAGCGGCTTCGCACGCCACGCCTTCCATGAGGTCGCCGTCTCCGCAGATCGTGTAGACGTTGAAATTGAAAATGTCGAATCCGGGACGATTGAAATTTTCCGCCAGCCATTTGCTGGCGATGGCCATTCCCACGCTGTTCCCCGCTCCTTGTCCCAGCGGCCCGGACGTGGTTTCCACCCCGGTCGTAAGATGCGATTCGGGATGTCCCGGGGTTCTGCTGTCGATCTGCCGGAAGCGCTTGATCTCTTCCATCGGCACGGCGAGATCGCTCGAAACGCGGCCGCTTGCATCGGCTGCGCGCACTCCCGCAAGGTGCAGCGTTGCATAGAGCAGCATCGACGCATGGCCCGCGGAGAGTACGAAACGATCGCGATTTGGCCACGTGGGGTCCATGGGGTCGTAGCGGAGGAAGCGCTGCCACAGGCTGTAGACCACCGGCGCAAGACCCATGGGGGCCCCCGGATGGCCCGAATTTGCCTGCTGTACGGCGTCGATTGCGAGGGTGCGGATGGTGTTGATGCTCAGTAAGTCGAGGTCCAGTTGAGTTTTCGGCTGAGTCACTATCGCTCCTGAGGCGGGCAGGAGGGCACCCGCTGGTCATTATCAGACTTTAGATGCACCGGGTCATGGCACGGGTTAAGGGATTTTACGCTAAAACGATTCGGCACGCTCGTTCAGCATGCCAGAATGCCAGTCCGCGGATTTCTCAGAAGATTTCACTCTGCACGAAAAACGAATCTCTATTGTCCTGAGCTGGAAGTCCGCTGCATTCTGTCTGTGGGTCCACGCTTTGGCAGCGTGTTGAAGAGCCCGTTGAGCTTGTCATTCCGAAGGAACGAAGCGACGAGGAATCCGCTGTTTCCTTGGCATTCGCTCCTCCCAAGGTGCTGCTCTGGCTTCTCTGCCTGCGTTCTCTTTGAACGCGCGCGCCGGTCGTGCTACTTTTCTGTATCTGCCCTGCCCGGGTGGCGGAATGGCAGACGCTGAGGACTTAAAATCCTCCGGGGATTTTTCCTCATGTGGGTTCGACTCCCACCCCGGGCACCATTTCTGCACGGCTTCGTCGGATTCATCCCCGCGAATACCTTGTTTTCCCGATGATGTGATTTAAGATAGGCCAAGCTTCGGATAGAGAGAATCAATCGCGGAGGACGCGGGCGGGGTCGGTGCGGGTGGCGCGCCAGGCGGGCAAAAAACACGCTGCCAGCGAAGCGATGGTCATCACGGCGAAGGCCGAGCCGAAGGCCAGCGGGTCGCGCGGGCTCACATTGTATAGGAGGTTCCCGAGTAATCGCGTCAATGCGAGCGCCGCCGCGGCGCCAAGCAGCACGCCGCCTGCTGTCAAAGCCAAGCCACGCGACATCACCAGCCGCAACAGATTGGATGTGCCAGCCCCAAGCGCCATGCGGAGCCCTAACTCGCGTGTGCTTTGCGACACCGCATACGACATCACGCCATACAGTCCAATGGCAGCCAGTACCAGCGCCAATCCACCTAAAATGGCGACTAAGGTCACCGCCACCATTTGCGGCGAAGTGGAGCGGTCGAGTTGCTCCTGCAGCGTAATCACCTCATACGGAGCCAGGCTCCCGTCCAGCGCACGCACTTCGCGAGCGATCGCGGGGCCCATCACTTCCTGACCCAGCGGCGTGCGCACAAAGAGGGCACTGCCGCGGCGATTGTTCTGGCGCAGCGGAAGAAAGAAGAACGGCTTGGGATTTTCGCGCACGCTCGAATACTTGGAGTCCTTCGCCACGCCCACCACTTGCATCCATCGTCCCTTAACTTGCAAGCGTTCGCCGATGGCGTTGCGGCCTTTCCAGTAGCGATTGGCCATGGTTTCATTCACCATTGCCACCAGCGCGGCCTTCTCGTCGTCCGCGCGCGTGAATTCGCGTCCCTCGACCAGCGGAATCCCCAGGGTGACGAAATAGTTCGGGCCGACTTCGTTGTACTCCACCACCGGCGATTCTTCCGGCGGAGGCTGATAGCCGTCGACGACGATCGGCGTTTCGGAAGAACTAACGTAGCTCAGCGGCGTCATGCGCGCGAATGCTGCGGATTCCACGCCGGGCAGCGAGCGGATGCGCTCAAGCAGCGCGTCTTGAAAGGTCTGCGCGCGCACGGGGTCGTATCCCGCGGACACCAAATCGAGCGCGGTGGACTGCACTCCGCGGGTGGTGAAGCCGGGACTGGTGGTGCGTACCCGCAACAGGCTCTGCAGCAGCAGGCCCGCGCCAACCAGCAAAATGAAACTGAGCGAGAC
>QHYF01000261.1 GCA_003224075.1 Acidobacteriota bacterium | reverse complement strand
TTGGAAGGCAAGTTCTCCCGTGGTTTTGTTGATGCGCTCCTCGGGGGCTAGAGAGCGCGAAGTGATCCTTCGAGTTGTCTTCCAGATGACAGAGGAACGATACACGCAATACTGGGTGGCCAAGGTCATGCGCGCAGAGGCTTCGGATCCTCCGGCATCCCTGTTTTCCTTTGGGATGATGCAAGAGGGCGTCAAAGGGAATCCGGGAGCGATTGGCTACATCAACATGAATGACGTGAGGCCCGGCGTCAAGGTTGTTCGCATCAGCGGGCTACTTCCGGGCGAGCCCGGCTACCTGCTGCATTGAACGGAAGCGTAGAACACTGGGCGTGCGTCATGTAAGTTGCCGGCCGCGCCGAGTTGGACAAGCTTTGTCCGAAATCCGAGGCCTTCTTAGACTAGGCCGTGTCAATGACGGTCTCAAAACCCTCCACAGAAACAACTTACATGAAACTGCTTATAGCGGAAAGGGAATGAAGATTCCGCGTCCGAGTAAAAGGGACGAGTAAAGGCAAGTGGGTCTATTTCGGATTCGCCGACTTCCCGCGGAGCAAGCGGTCCGGGTGCGCTCGCGCGGCCTGCGGAGTCCATGCCAACAAGCTCTGTGGTCCGATGAGCAAATCCAGTTTGTTGAAACTCCGATAGCATTGCCAAATTAAGCTTCGAGGGCGCCGGAAGGGCCGGGGGGAAGCTCAATCTGGTATTTGGTGCGGGCTTTTTCGTGGTGCTGTTCGAGGGCCAGCTCGATCAGCTTGTCGATTAACTCGCGGAAGGGGATGCCGCTCGCTTCCCACATCTTCGGATACATGCTGATGGAGGTGAAGCCGGGGATGGTGTTGACTTCGTTGAGATAAATCTTGCCGCCTTTTTTCACCAGGAAGAAATCCACGCGGGCCATGCCGCCGAGTTCGAGGGCGCGAAACGCGTCCACCGCGTACTTCTGGATTTTTTTCACCTGCGCCGCCGTCAGTTTGGCGGGAATCAAGAGCTGCGTGCCCTCTTCCAAATATTTTGCGGCGTAATCGTAAAATTCGTGGTGCGGCACGATCTCGCCGGGAACGGATGCTTTGGGATCGTGATTGCCGAGGACGGAAACTTCGATTTCCCGGGCGATCATATTGCGCTCAACCAGAATTTTCATGGCGAATTCGGCGGCGAGATTCAGCGCCGGGGCCAGTTCGGCATGCGAATGCACCTTGCTCATACCGACGGACGATCCAAGAGTGGCGGGCTTCACGAACAGGGGATACCTGAATTTTTTTTCGATGTTGCTCTGAATTTCGCGGGGATGGTGTTCCCAATCGGCGCGCTGCACGGCGATCCAAGGCACGACGGGAATCTTTGCCACCTGCAGAAGGCGCTTCGAGACATCCTTGTCCATGGCGATGGCGGAGCCGAGCACGCCGGCGCCGACAAAGGGCAGGCCCGCCAAGTCCAGCAGGCCCTGGATCGTGCCATCTTCGCCGAACGTGCCGTGCATGACGGGGAACACCACGTCGAGGCGCTGGCCGCCGCCGCTGCCGTCCAGCCGCACAAGGGCGGCGTCGGTCGGATCGGCAGTCATCATGACGCGCTGGCCGCCCTTCAAAACTTCCGGAAGCATTTTCTGCGCGCCCGCGCCGACCAGCCAATGGCCTTCCTTGGTGATGCCGATGGGCACGGCTTCGTATTTATCGGGATCGAGGCCGCGAATGACGGAAGCCGCGGAAGCGAGAGAGACTTCGTGCTCGCCGGAGCGGCCGCCGAAGAGGATGCCTACGCGCAATCGTTTTTTCTCGTTCATCGTGGAAGCTCGTGATCCGTGTTCCGTGTCCCGTGAGGAAAGTCCACAGTCGACAGTTGACAGTTTACAGTTCACAAGGAAAAGAGAAAGAGAATCCGCGAACCATTGCATACAACTGTGAACGGGTCGTGATAGATATCAAGAGTTCTCAGCGTGAGTCGGCCGGTTGCGCCTAAAGGTGCCCGCTGCAACTGAAGAAAGTTATTGGGGTAAAATGCGCCGCTACAGGATTTTCTGGCCGAGGCCGGAGAGGACGAGCTCGACGCCGAGGAGAGCGGTGCGGTTGTGTTCGTCGAGGATGGGATTGATCTCGACGACTTCGAGGGAAACCATGGACTCGGTGTCGGCGATCATTTCCATGGCGAGATGGGCTTCGCGATAGGTGACGCCGCCGCGCACGGGAGTGCCGACGCCGGGGGCGTCGGCGGGATCGACGAAATCCATATCGAGGCTGACGGCGATGCCGGCAGTATCGTCCATGGCGTACTTGAGGGCCTCGGACATGACGTCGCGCATGCCGCGCTCGTCAATGTCGCGCATAGTGAAGACATGGACACCGGATTTTTTGACGATTTTGCGTTCCTGCGCGTCGAGATCGCGCGCGCCGACGATAACAATGTTGCCCGGCTCGGCTTTGGGCTTGAAGCCGAGCAGGTCGACGAGCTCAGGAGCCCCGTAACCCATGATGGCGGCGAGCGGCATGCCGTGGACGTTGCCCGAGGGAGAAGACTCGGGCGTGTTCATGTCGCCGTGGGCGTCGAGCCAGAGGTAGCCGATTTGCTTTTTGTCTCTGCGGAAATGATTGGCGACGCCGGCGGCAACCCCTACGGCGATGGAGTGGTCGCCGCCAAGCACAAGGGGGAGAAAACCTTCGGCAAAAGACTTTTCGACAGCGGCGGCAATATCGCCGCAGGTCTCCGCAATTTCCTGCAAATACTTGGCGCGCTTTTCGCCGATGGGCATTTCTTCGGGCTGCTTGACGGAGAGATTGCCGATGTCTTCGACCTGGACGCCGAGCTTCTTGATGCTGGTTTGGAGACCGGCGCCGCGAAGAGCAGAAGGGCCCATGTCCACACCGCGACGGCTCTGGCCGAGGTCCATGGGCACGCCGATGATGCGAACTTTTTGGGCCATCTTAGTCTCGTGTTAAGTGATTCGTGCTCCGTGACCCGTGAGGGCGCACGAGAACCCTTTGCGCAGAATGAGCACAAGGCTCGGATCGCCGGGTCTTCTGAACCCAGCTCTTGCGAGAGGCGCCGATGCGACGCCAAATCCCCGCGTCAAGGATACACGCGGTAAATCATGCGCGGGAAGGGAATCACTTCGCGGATGTGTTCGGTTCCGCAAATCCAGGCGACCGTGCGTTCGAGGCCCAGGCCGAAACCGGAATGCGGCACGCTGCCGTAGCGACGCAGGTCAAGATACCACTGAAAGGCTTCTTCGGGCAGGTTGTGCTCGCGCAGCCGCTTGACCAGCAAGTCGTAATCGTGAATGCGCTGGCTGCCGCCGATGATTTCGCCATAGCCCTCAGGCGCGAGCATGTCGAAGGCGAGAGCCAGATCGGGGCGCTGGGCGTCGGGCTGCATGTAAAACGCTTTGATCGCCGCGGGGTAGCGGTGCACCATGACGGGGCGATCGAAGGCGCTGGAAATAATGGTTTCTTCGTCACCGCCAAAATCGTCGCCGAACTTTGCGGGATTGCCGTGCTTGTTCAGAACGGCGACCGCTTCTTCGTAGCTGATGCGTGGGAAGGGCGGCTTCACGTTTTCCAGCTTACTGACGTCGCGCTTGAGCGTTTCCAGTTCGCGCGATTTGTTTTTCACGACCGACTGAACGATGGCGCTGACGAGACCTTCGCCGAGCGCCATGACTTCGTCCAACTCGACGTAGGCGGCTTCCGGCTCGAGCATCCAGAATTCGGTGAGGTGGCGGCGCGTTTTTGATTTTTCGGCGCGAAACGTAGGCCCGAAGGTGTAGACCTTGCCGAGCGCCATAGCCGTGGCTTCGATGTAGAGTTGGCCGCTTTGCGTCAGGTAAGCTTTCTGCTCATCGATGTAATTGACTTCGAAAAGAGTCGAAGTGCCTTCGCAAGCGGCGGGAGTGAACATGGGCGCGTCGGTGAGGGTGTAACCCTGGCTGTCCATGAATTCGCGGGCGGCGCGCACCGTTTCCGCGCGAATGCGGAGAATCGCGGCTTGGCGCGGCGTTCGAATCCAGAGATGACGGTGGTCCAGGAGAAAGTCGACGCCATGTTCTTTCAATTGGATGGGGAACGGCGTGCTCTCCCGGACTTTTTGGATGATTTGGATTTTCGTGACGCCCAATTCGTAGCCGCCGGGGGCGCGTTTCTCCGCGCGGATCTTTCCGGCGACGATGACGCTGGATTCTTGAGTGAGACCCTTCAGCGCTTCGAACGCTTCAGGATTCTCCTTCAGGGCGCAAACGCCCTGGATGATTCCCGTGCCGTCGCGAAAAATCGGAAACAGCAATTTTCCCGACTCGCGAAGGTTATAAAGCCATCCCTTGAGAGTGATTTCCTGTCCGTCGAATTTTCCCGCTTGCTCAATGGTGATGACCGTCATCGCCTCAGTCTCTTGTGCCG
>QHYF01000260.1 GCA_003224075.1 Acidobacteriota bacterium | reverse complement strand
TCCGAGGAATTCTGGTGCGGACGGCGCAAGAACCGATGACGATGATGAACGCCGTGCGTCATGAAATCTGGGCGACAGACGCGAACGTGGCGTTGACGCTCACCGGGACGCTCGAAGGATACATCAGCCAGTTTTCCTACGCGGGACCGCGATTTGGGTTTTTGCTGATGACGATCTTTGGCGCGATTGGGCTCGTGCTGGTGACAATTGGCGTTTACAGCGTACTGGCGTACATCACGACACGCAGAACACAAGAGATCGGGATACGCATGGCGCTGGGAGCGAAGGGCTCCGATGTCTTGGGCATGGTGATTCGAATGGGGCTGCGGCTGGTGGGAATCGGCGTGGGGCTTGGGCTGATTGCAAGCGTGGCAATTGGACGAGTGATTGCGACGCAGCTGTGGGGAGTGTCAGCGTACGATCCGTGGACGCTCACGTGCGTCCCCGCCGTGCTCCTGATTACCGGCCTGCTGGCGTGCTGGCTTCCCGCGCGGCGCGCCGCGAATGTGGATCCCTTGGTTGCGCTGCGGTATGAGTAGAGGCTAGTTGGGCAAACTGAATGGTGGCTCGATAGCTGCTGGACTAAATTCAGTGGCCAACATGCTTGACCAATGCAAGGATGCCCTGGCGAAATTGGAAGCGCAATTGGCCAATTGGAGCAGCAATCGTGTTTGAAAGTGCTTTATAATTGGGGAGCACTTCATGTCGGGGCGTAGCGCAGCCTGGTAGCGCGCCTGCCTTGGGCGCAGGAGGTCTCCGGTTCAAATCCGGACGCCCCGACCACTAACTCCTGAATTTTCAATGCACCGTTTGTGAGCTGCCGGCGTTGGAAAACGAATTTGGGTCCAACTTGGGTCCAAATACCAGTCTCTCAACGCTTTCTACTGCGCGACGTTGCTCTTCCAGAATAGCGTGCAAATAAATCTCGCGCGTGATTTCCGGAGCGGAATGCCCAAGGAGCGATTGCATCGTTCCTATTGGCGTCCCCACCGAATCGAGCATCGTCGCGTGGCTATGCCTCAGAAGGTGCCCGTAACACCTGGAAGCTCTAATTTCTTCGCGGCGGGCTTCACGTGCTTGCGCAAGAGATTCCATCGGTCTAGCGACAATCCCTCACGTGTGGCAAATACGAGAGCCAAGTATCAACAGCGGCGGGACGCATGGGGGCGAGAACGTCTGCCGTCTCCGTTCCAGTCGGAATGGTTCGTGCACTGCGCTTCGTCTTCGGCTGATCGAAATGCCTGTTGTACACCGCACTAGCAGCAACATGATCGAACGCGCCGGCCCATCCAGAGCCGCGGCCAGGTTTCGCACTTGGACCGGATCGAGAATCGCCCGCTCCGCTCCATGCTGTCGTCGTGGAAGTTTGGTTTTCTGAGCCAAGTTCTCGTTGATGCAGCCCCATTCTTCCGCTGCACCAAGAATCTTGCTCAGCCCACATTTGAAGTGGTGGACCGTCTCCCATGACAACCCGCCATTCAGTTTCCGGCTAAGGAAGCTCTGAAACTCTTCACGCGTGAGCTCGCGAAGTTGCCTATTACCGAATGCGGGGATGAGATGCACGTCGAGCATGTACCTGTAATGTTTTTGGGTTGCGTACTTGAGCGTTGGCAAGATCACAGGCATCCACTCATTCTTTACGAAATCCCTGAACGTGCGGATGGACTGTGGTCGAGCATCGCCGTTGTTGACCACCTTCAACTTCTGAGACAGAACCTGCATTGCTTTGCGGCGCGTCGGAAGATCAGCGACCGTTCCGATCACCTCCGATCGCCTGATACGTCCGAGCATGCCGTCTGCCTGAATCACATCCTCCCACCAGCGAGCTACCCAAAGTTTTCTTCGAGCACCGCGCTGGAAGAGCATGCCTTGCTGGAAAGCTCTACGAGCCATCGTTCCTCCCTTTTCGGGGACCTCGATGGCCCGCCCAGCCTGTTCTGCGTCAGGTCTCAGTGTAGTCGGCATGTCAAGCGGCATGCGGACCTCCACGCTGAGACTCAACCCACACCAGCACTTCACCTTCGCTGAAACGCCAATACTTCCCGAGCCGGAAACCGGGTAATCGTCCCGCAGATCGTTTGCGCATGCGTCCATAAACCCATGACACCGGTACCTGCAAAAGCTCCGCTACTTCGTGGACAGTCAGAAGGTGACTCTCGCCACTGCTTTTTCCACCTGTGACCGAGTTTTGTAAGGTGGCTTGCAAAGCGTTCTCGAAGCCTGTGGTTGATGGTGCGGCGTGCACCCCAAGCCGTTGAGTTTGCGGGCTCTCTTCTTCAATACAAATCGAGTTCGAAGATGCGTTCACTGCGAGGCGCGAGGCATGCTGTCTTGAAGACGCTGTATTCTCGCGTGTACCAAATTGGGGACGAGTGGTTTTCATGCTTTCTTCGCAATCTCAAAAAGAGAACCTCCGTCGTTTTGAGGCTGATCGACGTTATGGTTTTGATCGTCAAGCCAACGCCTGAACTCGTCGTCTTTTTTAAACACGAGCTTTAGCGCTTCACCGACGACCTAGGATTCCGAAGAATCGATGAACTCAGCATACTTTGTGAGTTTCGAACGGATGGCCTCCTCAACACGGATTTGAAGCGTTTCGTTCTTCGGTGGTTTGGGCGGTGACTTCAGGATTGCCATGGGTCCTCTCCTTTCTGCACGCGGAGTTTAGTAGAGCGTGCATGAAACTTTGCTTGCTCTGACTCTCCACCGCGCAAAAAAGCCGACGCGTAGCGCGGCGAGGGCGGGAGCGACCTTTTTTAACGGATCATTGTCGAGAAAATTGCCGGCACTTGGGGCCGCTTCAGAGCCTCGGCGTGGTCACGTGATTGATTTCAAAGTGGAAAAACGAGGGCGGGGGAGTTTCCTTCCCCGCCCGCCGAAGGCTCTCCTGGCTACTTCAAGCCGAACTCGAACAAGATCTTCGATCCGTCATTCAGATCGATCTCCAGCCAGTAGGTCGTGTTCGGGCTGCTCACGGCACCAGTCTTTGTACCGATGTTGAAAATCCACTGCTGGCCCGTCGGATCGAAGTTCCAATACAAACTATTGGTCGAAGTGATGTTCGTCTCATCCACATTTGTGACCGTTCCGTTCTTCGTTTGGTAAACGAAGAAGTTGGCAACGACCCCTGCTGTGCCTATGGAATTGCCGTTGACGTCGCAGACGCGGAACTTGGCCGGTACGGTGCTGCCCTGTTTCCAGACGCTCGTGCCGTCGGCGTTGATGGGCTGCAGAATTTGGTGGCCTGCATCGCCATCGCAGGAGGTGCTGATACCGAGATACAGAACGCTGATCGTGACGGTTTTCGTAGCGGAATTGTAGTTCGCAGTTGCCGCGGCGGTAACAGTAAGAGAATTCGACCCCGCAGGCAAAATCGTTCCTGCTGCTGAAGTATAGGTCAGCGCTCCGGGGGCCGATCCGCCAGCGACGCCGACAACGGTCGCATTTAGTTGCGTGCTGGTCAGCGGCCCACCGTAAGTCATCGTGGCCGATGCATTCCAGGTAATGGTCTGATTAGTCTTAATGATGTTTATTGTTGTCGACGCGGTGCTGCCCGTGTGATTCCCATCACCCGCATAGCTGTAGCTGGCGGTGCAAGGCGTATCTGGGACATTCACTGGAGCTGCGCTGCACGCACCAGTGTAAACCGGTGGAGGAGTTAGACTGAGCCCGCCTGCACCTGTGACCAGCACGGTCGCGGGATGCGCCAGGCCGTTATATGTAAATGTGCCCCCACCCGAAACCGCCGTCGTGGTGGGTGCTTGGGTGATCGTAATGCTCTTGCTGTCGGTGCTGCCGCTATGGTTCATATCGCCGGCAAAGTTTGCCGTCGCCGTGCACCCGTTCGCCGTAGTCACGTTCGTGCAGTCGCCGCTGTAAACGACCGTCACGGACTGGTTGAGTCCGCCCACGCCGGTGACTGCCGCTGTGGCTGTGAAAGCTGTTCCGCGATAAGTGTACGGCCCAGCCTCGAACGTCACTGCCGTTGTGGAGGTGGCCTGGTCGATCTGGTCCGTGACCGTCGTGGCGGCCACGTTCTTGTAGTTCCCGGTGGGATCGGTAAACGTCCAGGAGTCACTGCTGTAGGTCCCGGCGCTGGTGTGCGTCGTGCCGCTCAGAGTGAGGTCCGCGCTCAGGTTAACGCCGCCCACGCCGGTGGCTGTGCCCGAGGCCGTGTGCGCGGTGGCGTCATAGGTCACGTGGTAAGGCGTCACGGTGATGCTGGCCGTCGCCGGATCGATCTGGTCCGTGATCGTCGTGGCGGCCACGTTCTTGTAGTTCCCGGTGGGGTCAGTGAAGGTCCAGGAGTCACTGCCGTACGTCCCGGCGTTGGTGTGCACGGTGTGGCTCAGGTCGAGATCGCTCGCCAGGTTAACGCCGCCCACTCC
>QHYF01000243.1 GCA_003224075.1 Acidobacteriota bacterium | reverse complement strand
TTGTCGCAAGATGGAGATCACATCGCGCTGGTGGGGCAAAACGGCAGCAACACGATGGACGTCTTCGTATGGTCGCTCAGCAAGAAAACCAAGACTTCGACCTACACAACCAACTGCAAGATCACGGACGTCATTACAGCGACGCAGCAGCCCGGATGCGTGCACAAGCTGCAACTCACCGCAAACAACCTGCTGAGCATTCAATTCCTGCAGGACGCGACCAATCATTACGACACCGGGTACGACTTGAAGGGAAATCCTGTTTTCATTGCGGCCAACAATTCCAGAACCCTTTCTTCCCTGAAGAATGCGTGCCCGGGAGGATGGGGGCTCGACGTAAGGCAACAAAACAACATCTCTTCAGCCGTTTGCCTGCTGGACAAGCAGCCTGCCTGGCACGTCAGCTACCGGGGCGGCGCCTCTCAGCCGTGGGCGGCGATTTCTTTCTTTGATGACCGCAAGCCGGGGCCCGAACTCTTTAGTGACAACAAGGATTTTCGAGAACCGTCGTCAAGTAATTGGCAGCTCTACGAAGACGAGATCATTCTTGCGCGCATTGATGGCGGCGCGATTTACCGGCTGGCACATGCGCGTTCGCGCAGCGCGGAGAGTTATTGGGCACAGCCGCACGCCGCCATTAGTCGCGACGGGAAGTTCGTGGCTTTCACGAGCAACATCGCGTATCCCAACGGCTGCCCAGCCAACATGCACGTCCCGAATGAATGCCTGGACGTTTATCTGATTCAAGTTCATTAGGCTCGGATGCTGCGCCCGTGGACCGTTCACGAGCGTACCCCGAAATGCGCCTTCGCTAGCCCCCACTCCCCCTGATTTTTGTAAGTGCGGATTCTAAAAGGGTTATAAGCCCTTTGTTTGCCACACTTACACGACATACTCGTAAGTGTTGATAACACGGGGGTTGCAGCGAGATTTTTGGAGCCGTAAGTCCTTTATTTCCCGCACTTCCGAGCCATCTTGTAAGTGCGGATTCCAAAGGAGTTACACGTCCGATAAACGGAAGTGCGGATTCTACACGACTTACGGTGGTGTCAAACCGACTGGATCGGTACGCTGCAGTGATTTTCTCAAAACGCCACATGCCTGCTGTCAAAATCGAAAAAAGCGTCGAGGGGGTTTAGGGGAGCCGGGGTAAACTGCCGAAAATGGCGTTGAGCGACAGAAGTACCCGATTGTTACTATGGCACAAAGGCAATTATTGTCAAGAGGAAAAGGAGGGTGTCATACGGGCTCATTCTCTTCCCAGAGGGACGGCTTGCCGATTTTGCGCATATACCAGCGGTAGAGACGCTTGGCGAGTTTGCTACCCGGGCGGCGAATGCCTTCGATAGGCTGGCGGACAGGGCGCTCGGCACGAAACAACAGGATTTCTCCCAGGTGACGCAGGAAAGGCGTCGCAGTAGCCAAGCGCGACAGGCGGAGCGCCCATTGGGAGGGCAGGCGGTGGATGAAAGGAAGCCGCGGCCGGATTGGCCGGATACGGAGTTTCGAGAAGAAGGGAGCGACTTCGCGCCGCAGTTTTCCAACGTCGAAGTGTTCGATGAAGATGCCGCTGGAATAACGCCGGGCGAGAGGCAATCCCAAAAGACGCCGAGTCAAGTCATCGTTTTCGACACTGCCAACGTAGCGCCCGTCGTCCCCGAGTGCTTCGGCAATGGACCGGTACATGGCGAGGCGCTCTTCGAGGGAGTCCAGAGGAGTGGTGGAGAGCGCGCGGTCAAAGCTGCGAGGAGCGACGTAAAAATGACTCGCGTCCGCCTGGACCAGGCCGACACGGCCGCGAAGATCCGAGGGTGAGCCGAGATGAGGAAGGTGACATGCCGTCGGGGCGATGCCAGATTGCAGCCGAGAGCCGAGAGTGCGGAGAGAATTAAGCGAGAAGTCGACCGCCAGAACGCTCGCTCCCATTTGCGCCATGAGCATGGTGAATCGCCCATCGCCGCAGCCAATTTCCAAGACCGTGCATCCCCGGGGCTGCAATTCGGACAAGTGATGGGGGATCTCCAACAGATCACTCAACTGGGACCGCCAGCCGGAAGCCGGCACAACGAAACTACCGGGCGGAAGGGAAGAATGCTGGGAGTCGCGGATGGCCATTTCGTATTGGTCCTCGGATGTCAATGGGTCGCTCATCAAATTAGCGATTCCGTCTTCAATGCGATACCCAGCGTCACAAACGGCGCACCGCAGACGAGCCTGGACAAGGCCAACCGCGCCACTCTGCAGCTCCGCAGCAAGGATCAATGGACCGGCGTCATGACTGCACCGCAGAAGGGCCAAGAAGTGACGGGGAAATTCCGCAGAAACTACCGCAACTTGCTGAACACTTGATTCACGCATAGAGACTGAAATTGTGGACTTATCTTTCCTTTCGCCCCCGAAACGAGCGGGGTCCGTTGTAATGCAGCACGCGCGATTGCAAAGGTTGCTGCGGAGAACAGCAGGCGTGATGCAGACGTTCCTGTGAGCTCTAGCAGTTGTGCACGGCATCGCTCAGCTCGGAAACGTGGCGTGACGGGGATCGAGAAGACTCAGGGAGAAGGAGCACCGGAAGGAACGTGCGTAAACCTGTTTTGCTTCAAGCGCAGAAAGGGGCTCTCCAGCCATTTAAAGGAGGCGGCAGCAAGGAGGAGTGTGATCACAAGCGAGAGGAGCAAGGAGAGGGTCCAGCCGAAAGCATGGTGATAACCAGCAAAAAGATAAGCGGAAAAGCGAAGGCCCAGAAGGTGAAACGCGTAGAGACCAAAAGAAATCTTGCCCAAGTGAACGAGGAGGGAATTCTTGAGGAAGGGAAACCCATCCTGAGCGGCTCCCAAGACGGAGAGAAAGATCGCGACGCCGCCGAGCGACATCAGCGGATATCCGATCATGCCTCCGGCCAGCGCCGGTGCGGGATCGAGCAAGCCGCAATAGCGTCCAACAAGCATCCATGCGGAGACTCCCAGAACCAGCAATGACATCCTGGCGGGAAGCCCAAGGCGGAAGGTGGCGCGCCCGTGGAGGATCACCGCCAGAAGAATCCCGCAGGCAATGGAGTCGAGCCGGGCAAAGCTGTTGAACCAAATGGGGTCGCCGCCCGCGTGTTTGAGGAGCAGAATCAGCCGAGCCAAAGGGGCCGCCACCAATAGCCCGATCGCGATTCTGCGGATGGTTCTCAAAGAAGATCTGCGCAGGACAAGAGGCCAGAGTAAGTAGAATTGTTCCTCGAACGACACGCTCCACAAAGGGACGATCATGGTGGCCCGCGGGGAACCGCGAATGGCCATGATCCAGTTGCCCACAAAAAACAGAAAGGAAAGAGCGTAACTCCACCCAACCGTCTGACTCCGGTCGAACAAGGAAAGAAAAGCAGCAAGAGCAATCGCAAAAAAGTAGAGGGGCCAAATGCGCAGAAGGCGGCGAACGTAGAAGGTTTTTAAGTCCACCGCACCTCTTAATGCCCGTTCTCGAAGCAGCAGTTCCGTGATCAAGAATGCGCTCAGAATGAAGAAGACATCGAGGCTGCACATGCACGTCTTGATGGCTGTTGTGATCAAGGACGCGAGAACTTGTGGAATGTGGTGTTCGACGTAGTAGTGATCTTGCCGCGGCACCGCGTGATAGGCCCAAACGCCAAAGAAGAGAAAGATGCGAATGGCATCCAGCTCGGGGAAATAAAAGCGTTTTGAAAGCACCGCCGAAGGAGCAGGGAGCGGCGGAATTTCCACCTGGGCCAGGGCCAGGGAGGTAGACTCAGGACGGCGTACCTCGGCGGAATCGGCGAGAAGCACTTTCATGGCTGCTTCCTGATATAGCTCACTGTTCGGGAGCCTCACTAGTCTGTCTGCGATACCTCGGAACGAAGAGCATTAACCATAGAGCGAAATTTGGAATCTGGCGGAGACCAGATTTTTTGTTCCAAGACCTGCAGGACGTCCGGTTTCAACAGACGGAACGGTCGATAGGAATCAAAAAGCGATACGAACAAGAGGGTCAGGGCATAGACGAGGCCCCCGACCAAGGCTGCGAAGAGAACGGCCGGCCAAGCGTTGACCATAAGGAAGTAACGCAAGGCGATAAGGGCGGCGGCCATTGGAAAGGCCAAAACACAAGGTTTTACACATCCTTGCAGCAAATAGCGGCGGAGCGGTAAATTCAAAATCCGGCATAAGTGACGGGGAACTAAGACCAGACTGGTGACCAGCAAGGTGACCGCAATAACCAGCGCGAAACCCTCGAGACCCGCGATTCGCAATGCAGCGCTTCCAAGCACAGTGATAGACAGGCCTTCTCCAAGGCGATACCAGACGAGTTGTTTGTGCTTTTCAATGCCGAAAAGCATGGATTGAACGCAGCACTGGGTAGCGGCGGTGCCAATCCCCAGTGTGAGGAGGACAAGGAGAGGGTACGCAGAAGAGTATTGCGGGCCAACCCACAGCGCGAGCAATTCCCGCCCGAACACGAAGAGGAAGGCGGCCAGCGGTGCAAGTATCAGGAATGCGCTCTGAACACTCATCTGGATGAGGTCCCGCAGTTTGGCGAAGTCGTTGCGAGCATCCAACTGGCTGGAAAGCGGATTTATGATCTCAGTCATGCTGCCAATGCCTTCCGAGGGAAAGGCCAAAATCTTCATGGGTAAAGCAGCAAAGAAGGTCACCGCCACGGGCGTTAGAAATCTTGCGATCACAATGGGATAAATGTATGCCTTCATTTTTTCCGCGATGCCCACGCCCACGCTGATGGAACCATAGCGAAGCATGTCCCAGAGAACAGTTTTACGAATCCACTTGGGGTGAAGAGTAAGCCCCCGCTGCGCCCTGATAGCGAGAGGCACCTGGATGGTGTAGGCAAGCAGTTGAGAGAGTATCGTGGTCGCACCGACGGCGAACAAGCCGCCACCGGCGCGTAATACATAAATGATGGCGATCACGCGGAGCGCCAGACACGCGACGTTGGTGAGATAGACTTGATCAAACCGACCGGCTGCCTCGAGCGAGCTTGCAAACACCATGAGGGGAAGAATCAGGCCCTGGACCAAGCCAGCCAGCAAAAAGAGAGACTTGAACGCGCTGAGCACAGTGCTGTCGATGGAGAAAAATCGGGATACGGCGTCCACGGAAAATTGGGTGGCAAGAATGACTAACATGCATGCGCCCAGGTAATAG